>NZ_JAUBPW010000133.1:0-5050 GCF_036700965.1 Microcoleus sp. Pol8_D6
GGTTTACGCTTCAACCTGATTGCAGGTATCTATAACTATGAACTTAACCTTTCAGAATGACTTTTGCAAGAGGTCTACTGTACAATGCTTGCAATTTCCGACGCAGAAGAGCAAGTGCGGGTATTAGCCACTCTGCGGCTTCAAGGGTTCACAACTAACTGTTAATAATCGATCAAAAGGGTAATTGCATACCGCACCGCTTCCCCCATTATCGAACCACGAACACGATCGGACGCCGTTTTCTCCCACGCGAGCAACTGTTCCCGAAAACTCGGATCTTGCTTGGCGCGCTGCACGATCGCCTGACTGATAACTTTCTTTTGAATCTGCTCTGTTGGGATACCTTGCTGCTTCAAATAATCCAACAGCCGCTGCACACTTTCGGAGAATTTATCCGGCGTCTGAGACATCAAAATAAACGAAATTTGGCGCACCATTCGCTGGTATATTTCCTGTCTTCTGAGCAATGTTTCCTTTTGGCTCGGCTCCCCATTGTTACTAGGAACAGCCAAGTCCAGCAAACTCAAAATTTCAGCGTCCTTGGCTAAAATCTTTTCCAACATATCTGGATAAAGCTCCAAAATGCGATCGCCCAAAATCTTGCCGTTCACCAAACGGTTCGCGCTCAGCCGCAGTAAATTTTGTTCTCCCGCAGAGTCAAAAAATTGAACGTTAAATTTGAGTTCGTGGCTTTCCAACTCCACCCGACGCAGCGTAAAAACCAACGCCTCCCAATTAGGAGATTCATCAAAACACACCTTCACAATAGAACTGTCCTCTTGATGCTGCCGCCCCAATTCCCCCGACTCAAAATCGCGATCGACCGGAAAGCGATTTGCCGCAACTTTCGCAGTATAATCAAACTGAGTAAAAACATAGCTGCAGTCAACTCTCGACAGATCGACATCTTGAACTTGCCAATTTTGAATGCAGCAACCCGTAAGCTGGGCCCCCTCCAAATTCGTCCGAATCAAACGGCACTCAATCAAACAAGCTTCTTTTAAATCCGCCTCACCCAACATCGCATCCATCAAATAAGCGCCGCTCAAATCAGCTTTCCGCAAATCAGCACTTCGCAAATTAGCTTCGCTCAAATCCGCCCGCAGCAAATACACTCCTTGCAGGTTAGCTCGCAGCAAAAGTGCCTTCTTAAAACTCGCTTTCAATAAATAAGAACCCGCCAGATTAGCTCGACTCAAATCAGCGTTATCCAGCACCGCCTCCGTCAAATCCGCACCCGCCAGCACAGCTCGGTGCAAGTCAGCGCCCGTCAGATTTGCCGATCGCATTTGAGCGCCATTCAAGTCAGATTCAATCAAATTTACACCGATTAAAATTGCCGATCGCAAATTCGCTTCCACCAAATGCGCTTCCCGCAAATTAGCACCCGTTAAATTAGCACCAACAAGACTGGCGCGGTTGAAATTCGCCTCCATCAATTCCGCCGTCATCAACTTCGCGCCGTCGAGTTTAGCCCCAACAAAATTAATCTGGTCAGATTTAACTCTTTGAAGATTAGCACCACCCAAATCAGCTTCCGGGAACGCGGCCCAATTGAGTTCTGCTGCTTCCAAACAAGCAAGGCGCAAATCCGCTTTAGCAAGATTTGCCCCGCTCAAATTTGCCCCGCTCAGATTCGCCCCAGCCAGCCCCGCACTGCGGAGATCCGCGCGGCGCAAACAAGCCCCTATCAACTTGGCATTGCTCAAAAAAGACCAGCTCAAATTAGCACCGGTCAAGTTAGCACCAGTGAGGTCTATTTCTCGCAGGTTAACACCGCTTAAACTAGCGCCGCTGAGGTCAATGTGACCAAAGTTGCGCTCTCCTTGTTGATAGCGCTGTAAAAATTCTTGTGTTTGCATTCCGCTGATTGGGGGGCTGGCAATTTAGCTGTTTTAGGACGCGCGGGTCAATAACTTTAACTCTAAGGTGTGCACGGAACACGATCGGGCTAGGCAGGGGGAAACTACCTCTACTACTTACTGCAACAACTCACGTCCTCCGGGTGATCTGTGGGTACTTTACCCCTATAGATAGCAGCTCAAAGGATTGGTTGCGTAAGTTCTATTTCTACTACCAGCTTTACAGACTTTTGTAACTTAAAGCAGCAAAGTTCACATCTTATACGCTGCCCCACCGGAGAGTGTTTTTACCTAAAGCGCTGCAATTCTTGCTGCAAGTGTTTTCCCCATTTAGTCGCTAGAGGAATTTCTGTAAAAGGAACTTGCACCGCAGCAGCATCTTTCAACAAAAATTCGAGGGCGATTGGACTTCCCGAATTCGGCGGTGACTCTAAATCAACGGCCTGAGAGTTGACTAACAACCGCAGCGAATGCACGTCTTTTAAAGAAAAAGTTTGCAAATTCACAGGCCCGCTGCGAGTAGGTTTTCCCCAAGTTAAACTGTCTTCTTGCTGACCGAGTACAGCATAAATATCGTACTTGGCTTTAGCGAATTGTTCGGCCCAGACGCGATAGGCTTCCAGCTTTTGATACTCGTTCCATCCAGCCCAAGCTAGCCCAATAAAAATTGCCAGCAGCGGCAGCCACATTAAACCTCTTTCCATGCAATACCCTTTTTGAAAATACTCGCTTGTTCAGTTTCTCATCTTCTCTAATGATACAATTAATTGAACTCCTCAAACTTGCTCTGCAATTTAAACTAGAAATTAGAGCAATTTTTGAGCGAGCAACAGCCACTGCCGAAAACTACCAAACGCTCGCGTGGGAGATATCCACAAGTCGCAGCAAGGAAAACTGGCGCTGGCGGTGAAAATTGGGTTATTGTGGTGAACACGCCTTCCCTAAACGGACGATCGGCAATGAAAAAGTTTTTCCTTCTGTGCTTATTTTTAATCGGGCTCGGCTGGGCGATTTCTAATTTCCCAGGACTTGCTACTCAAGGCACTTACGACTCGATTGTGCTGGATTTCCGCGAAGATTTGGGTGCTGCTGAGATTGCGAAAGAAGTAAATGCGATCGCCCAACAGTACCAAGTCGCACCGCAACTCAACAGCGAATTCTCAGCGGCCGACAATGTATATGTAGTTAAGGGCGATCGCACTTTGCTAAACGCCCTGAGAAAATCAAATTTGGCTAAAGATACCGAATACATTGAACCGAACTTTGTCTACAGCGCTTTCGAGATTCCCAACGACCCCATGTATACCAAGCAGTGGAATCTCCGCAGCATCAACGTAGAATCTGCCTGGAACGAAACCAAAGGCAGCGGCACAACAGTAGCGATAATTGACACGGGTATTACTCCCGTCGCTGACTTAAAAGAAACCAAATTTGTACCGGGCTACGACTTTGTAAACGATCGCGCCGAAGCCTACGATGACAACGGCCACGGTACTCACGTCGCCGGTACAGTCGCCCAATCAACTAACAACAATTACGGCGTTGCGGGCATCGCCTACGAAGCAGCTTTAATGCCGCTAAAAGTGTTAGGCGGCAGCGGTGGCGGCACGGTTTCCGACATCGCCGAAGCGATTAAATTTGCTGCTGACAACGGCGCCGACGTGATTAACCTGAGTCTCGGCGGCGGCGGTGAAAGTCAGTTAATGGAAGAGGCGATCGACTACGCCCACTCTAAAGGCGTTGTCATCATCGCAGCCGCCGGCAACTCCGGCGACAGTTCCGCTTCCTATCCCGCCCGCTATCCCCACGTCATCGGCGTTTCCGCCCTCGGCCCCGACGACGAAAAAGCCTCTTACTCCAATTTCGGGGCGGGAGTTGACATTGCAGCCCCCGGCGGTTCTGAAATGGGCAAAATCCTGCAAAGTACGATCGACCCGGAAACCGGCGCCGAAGTATTTGAAGGCTACCAAGGCACTAGCATGGCTTCTCCCCACGTTGCAGCCGTTGCAGCCCTTGTCAAGGCATCGGGCATCACAGAACCCGACGCAATTCGCAGCGTACTCTTGCAGTCGTCGCGAACTGTCACTGAAGATCCGTTAAACCATTTTGGTTCAGGACACCTAGACGCAGCCGCAGCAGTTCAGCTAGCCCAGCGCGGACAAATCAATTTCCGCGATTTCTTCCGCTGGCTGCGCGATAACGGCTATCTCAACCCCCGCTTTTGGATTGACGGCGGTGCAGTCGCCCTGTTGCCTAAAATTGCAATGGTGCTCGGTTCTTACCTGCTGGCTTTCTTTATGCGGAATTATTTTCCGTTCCAGTGGACTTGGGGCTTTTCCGGCGGCTTGATGGCTGGTAGTTCTGGGTTCTTTTTCCTGCGGAACTTGTTTGTATTTGACTTGCCGCAGTGGCCGATGCGGGTGATGGGCAGTTCTATTCCCGAACTCGGCGGTGCAATTAATGGCAGCAGTATGCTGAATCCCTTTTTTGCTAGCGTTTTGATTCCGGGGATTTTGATTGCTTTGCTGTTGGGACATCGAGAGTGGAAGTGGATTGCGATCGCAATTTCGATCGGTTTTGCCAGCAGTTTAGCGGTCAATGCTTTTGTGTCTCCCACAGTCTGGGGATTGGGCACAGGTTTGGTATCACAAACATTCTTGATTGTCAATGCTTTACTGTGTTTCGGACTGGCGCGTTTAGCAATTAAAACAGAGGTGCGATCGGCATGAGTATTACTGTCAAAGGTGAAATTGAACGCAAAGGATTAGGCCCGGGCACTTGGGCTTTGGTTGGCCAAGATGGGGAAACTTACGAACTTAAGGATGCTCCTTCTGACTTGAAAAAAGCTGGTTTGAAAGTCAGTGTTAAAGGTGAAGTCCGCAAGGATGTGATGACTTTTGCTATGATCGGCCCGGTGCTTGAGGTGCAGTCTTTTGAGGTGTTGTAGGTCGATCGACTAATCCAGCTTTCGAGCAAAAAAAAACCCCGGCCAAAATTGGCTGGGGTTTATTAATCAGGGTGCATCTTTATTTACTTTCCAGTGGCTAGCACGATTTTCGGGAGAAAATTGATTTTTAACCGCAGATGCACGCAGATTAACGCGGATAATTTCTGGGGGGGTGACAACCCACCCAAAACCCATAGCTAGTAAGGATTGAGCCAACTTGTGGTAAAAAAAGATAGGCAGC
>NZ_JAUBPW010000038.1:0-60446 GCF_036700965.1 Microcoleus sp. Pol8_D6
CTGCCTATCTTTTTTTACCACAAGTTGGCTCAATCCTTACTAGCTATGGGTTTTGGGTGGGTTGTCACCCCCCCAGCAGTAACAGGCAAGATGGCTGTTCCACAAAGAGTAAACCGGGATTTATTATAAATATCAGAATAACCAGCAATCAAAATAACCAGCGGGCGGCGAATCGTCATGCAAAATTTGAGCTTTGTCTAAATTAGGTATAGCTTCCGCCAATTCTCTACCTAATTTTACTTCCTGTGATCTGTCTGTTAATGGAAATGAAAATTGATAGCTATCTTGCAAATATTTTGCCTTAGCAAAAATCTCATCTTTCTCCAAAATCTGGCTGTTGCTACCAATCAAAATGCTATTACTTTCCTGGCAAACACACACGTACACCTGAGAAAACACACTTTGAAAAGTCGTGATTTTTTCGGCATAAAACTGATCTCTGTGCAGCAGATTGGCTAGCAAAACTCCCTCGCTTGACAAGTGTTTTTCGCAGATTTGATAAAATTCTTTGGTGGAGAGGCGGTGCGGAAAGTAGCCGTTGCCAAAAGCTACATCGATCATGATGATATCGTACTGAGTATCTGATTTTTGCCGCTCTAAATACTCTCTGCCGTCTTGAATTGTTACAGTTAGCCGATCGTCAAACTGCACTCCAAAACATTTTGTAGCTGCTTCGATCGCGATCGGATCGACATCCGTACATTCTATAACAGTTTCTGGCAAATAGTGGTGCAAAACTAAGGGAATTCTGCCGCCGCCAAATCCCGCTATGTAGATTCTTTGAGGTTGGCTTTGCCACACTAAACCCAACATCATCGCCTGAGTATATTCAGACACTAGATGTAAAGGATTGTTGAGATCGAAAATAGATTGCAGTAAATCTGTTTGCCGATTTACTTTTTCTACTAAAGATAGCTTAATGTGCGATCGCTCTTTTGTGACTCCCACATAGTGAACACCAGACTCTTTGCAAAAAATAACTTTGTCTGGCTGTTGCTGAAGCCAAGCCAGTCGCTGTCGAATAGCGGATAAATTAATAGATTGCCAAGTTTTGTGTTGCTCAATCATCTGATTTTAAATTTTATTTAAATTCGATATTCTCTAATAATATAGCCTCATCAACCCGGTTTCTACCAAAATGGCTGAGTCGCTCGATATCTGCGAAGAAACCGGGTTTATAGTGAAGGCTGAGGCAAGTCAATCGATTTTATATTTTAGATTTTAGAGGCGACCCCACGGATAAATGCGTGGGGTTGAGGATTTTCGATTTTGGGTTGATTCCACAGATAAATCACGTGGCAGGTACCATCAATAAATTCTTGGTCATGTTCTCATTTTCTAGCATGGCGAAGAACGAGAAGACAACAGAAATTCACCCGATTACACCCGCTTGTACGCCACCAACTCCAAACCCGAAATCGAAAGTTCCACTTTTTCCCAACTTTGCTTGTCGCCTTCCAACTTTTCAAAAGCTGCTGAGGTGAGCAAAATCTCTCCCCGTTCCGCCAAATCCTCTCCCAGCTTGGATGCCAGATTAAATTCCGATCCGTACATATCCTCTCCTTCCAGCATCAAAACATCGCCACAGCCAATACCAATGCAGAGGTAAATATCCATCTCCGGTGGCAGTGTCGTGTTGACAGCGGCCGTTTGTTTCAAAGAGTCGATCGCAGCTTCCACCGCCGATTTTACATCAGTAAAAACTGCAAAAATATTGTCTGCTTCCTCCTTAACTACAGTGCCGCCGTATTCTGAAATTATCGGTTTGACAATGCCGTGCATCCGGTGAATCATTGCCAAAAAATGAATAATTCCGTAGCGGACTGTCGTGCGAGAAAATCCCGACATATCCATTACTAAAATTGCGTAATTTTTGCGGAAAGTGGCATTAATTTTTTCATCAATTTCCGCCATTCTTTCGGGATGTTCGTTTCTTTCTTGCAGCAACTTTTCCAAGTTAGCGCGGTTATTTGTTTTCATTTTAGTTTAATTAAATTCCCAATCGCGACACTGTTCTTGAGGGCGGCCAGCAGGATGCACTGCACAATTGATGCCATCCTTACCGTAATAATAATCGCAGACTTTGCAAGGTTTAGTTTGCTCTAATTTTTTCATCAAAATTCCCCGAATTGTCTGGACTCGGTTGCGGTACTTGTTTGCATTCGAGTGACTCGGTTCAATTGCCAAAGCTTGCTCGAAAGCTGCTAAGCTGGAATCGTACAATTTAATAATTTGGGAGCTGTATTTTGTCCAAGCATCGGCATGGCTTTGATACAGTTCGACTGTACTTAAGTTTAAAATTCCGTATTCTGTCCAAGCGTCGGCTGAAGCTCGATCGAACTTAATATTGGCATTGAGCAAAACTTTTTTGATCGTTGCCAAAAGTTCCCTCGGCTGCCAAGGTTTGCTAACATAAGCCTCGGCGCGATCGCCCTGGAACCTCGCAAATAAAGCTAACTGCTGTCCCCTGCCTGTTAAAAATACCACCGGTATGTTCCGAGTTTCGGGATTAGCTTTAATTAAACGACAAACCCCGTAGCCGTCCAGACGGGGCATTATGACATCTAATAATACTAAATCAGGACAATTTTTCTCAATTTTATCCAGCGCTTCTACACCGTCAGATGCCTGAATTACATTTAATCCGCTGCACCTCAACTGATGTGAAATGCACTCCCGCTGGCTGCGGGAATCTTCCACCACTAAAACTGTACTCATCACTCCCCACCTGGTTTCTGAGGTAAACTTGTTCGCTGCTTCGAGTAACCCTTGCTGAAATCAGTTTACCCGCCTTGGATGAATTTGTTATCACTGGCGACCTAAATTTACTCAAATTGCAACAAATCTTAAACTGGGGAGCGAACGTGATACTTATCAGAAAATGCTGGTTGCTAATACCCGGACAATTGTTGAAAGTTTAAACGGTAAATATTCGGCTTTTAAACCTTAATAACGGCAAATCGTACTGATAGCGAACGAACACCTTGTTGAATTGCAACAGATAATCGGCTAATGTATACATTAAAGTTCTTAAGCACGACAAATGAATCGATTGCTCCTCACTTTACTTGTAAGTCCGACGCTGTTTGGATCTCTGATGTCTTTGAGCGCGATCGCAAATCCCGCTCAAATTGGCGAAACACCAGCCCAATCGGCTGATTCGCCCCAATGCGTGCGATCGCCCCACACTCAGCGCCTGACTTGCGTGCGGCTTTCTGGCAAATCTGCTGCTGCTAATTCTAAAGTAAGAATCAGTTGGCAGCGGCCTGCTGACGAACAAGTGGCGATGCTGGATTTTTCGGAAGAAGAAAGCGATGCCGCGGTGGCGCTGTTTGGCTGCGACTGTCAGATGTGTATCAACTCGCTGCGACAGTTGCGCGGTTTGCCACCTCTGGATTTAGCTTCTTGAGGGCGAGCCGACAGCATTGGGAGTCAGGCTCAAAAACCCGGTTTCCGATCGCTGTGCGCTTGGCAATGCCTTTAGCTTTCTCACTTTTAGAGAAATTGTAGTCAATTTGTTGCAGGATTTCTAGAGATTTTGTATCTCTCAAAATCGGGTCTCTACTTTTTAGCTAGAACTTGTTTAAGTTGAGCAGTTGCTTGCTCAATTTTTTCGATACTACCTGGGTTGACCAATCCATAATAGTCAAAAACGTAAACTCGATTATTTTTGGTGGCTGTTAGTTGATTCCAAAATGAATCAGATTTAAATTGGTCTAAAATTCCTTCTCCCCAATCGACAATAATGATTACTTCGGGATTAGCCTCTCAAACCTTTTCCGCTGAAAGCGTCACGTCGCCTTGTACGGGGCTATCTCCTTGCAATTGGGCTGCGACATTTTTCACGTTAAACTTACCCAGCAAATCTCCAGCCCCTTTGATTGGGTGATAAAATCGGTTGTCTGCTTACCAAAACTAAAGTAGCGGGGCTTTAAGTTGGGATGTCTGCTAAAAATGTTTAATAGCGTTTTAACAGAGGTTCAAGATTGGTATTGAGAGATTTAGCTAAAGTTGTTGTTAACTCTTCTAAAGATTTCCAGCTATCAAATTGAGTGAGTAAAGTTTTAATTCCTAGCTGCTGCAATTTTTGCATTGTTTCGTCATGAAACCCCGACGCACCTACCAAATCCGGTTTCAATGCGATGATTTTTTCCAAATTGGGAGGGGTGCGTTCGGCAGTGACTGCGGTAATCCCTACGTTCGACAGAAATTCCCGTTTTAGTTTGTCCCAAAAAGTAGACCAGTATCGAAGTTAAAATAGCACCTATCTAAGCCGCCAAAGGCACCCCAGTTTGAAATATTCCCAAAGTCAGCACGGTAATCGCAACTAACCCCGCACCCGCCGAAATTCCTAATACAAAAGGAGCGGCTAAACCGTTGCGGAGCAGCCCTTGCAGCCAAGCTGCCGACATTCCTAACGCCGCACCAACTGTCAGCGCTGCCGCCACTTTGTGCAAACGCACTTCCCAGAAAATAGTTTGATTTACAGCATCACCTCGGTGCAGAAATGCTTGCCACAATTGAGCTGAACTCATCGGCACCGCACCAAAAGAAAGTGAAAGGGCGATGGTTAACAGCAAACCCAATCCTAAGAATACAACTGCCTGAAAAACTCGATATTTTAGCCAGATTTTTTTCACAATATATTATACCGCTTTGCTTTTAGATAAATAACATTTTTGCAGAGTTATTCCTGCGCGATCGCCCAAACTCCTAAGAGACAATCCGGCTAGTTACTTACCATATATTCTCCTGTTTGTGGATAGATCGCGCTCGTTAACTACAGTAACCTATTCAGATTAACGCTCGATCGGAGATATGGCACCGATCTGTAATTGTAAAGCTTGCGCGGCAACCGCATTTTCAGGTATTATGAGAATGATTATCATACTTAGTACGCGATCGGCTCGCTCGCCCGTATCTTAGCAGCAGAGGCGATCGCACCGGGCTGTCAGCAATGAGGTGCGATCGGCTTGGGAAATTAACAGCAATGCCTTTACAATTAACCAATGAATAACAATGACTAATCTCACCGTATAAACCCCAGATTTAATTGCCGATCTTCCCAAAAAAGGGATGCCAGTAACTATAATTACCGGATTTCTCGGCAGCGGCAAAACCACTTTGCTCAATCAAATACTCAAAAATCGCCAAGATTTAAAACTAGCAGTTTTAGTTAACGAATTTGGCGATATCAACATCGATTCGCAGCTTCTTGTTTCTACATAAGATGACATGGTAGAACTTAGCAACGGTTGCATCTGTTGCACTATTAACGAAGGCTTAGTCGATGCAGTATACCGAGTTTTAGAACGAGAAGAACGCATCGACTGCATGGTAATTGAAACCACCGGAGTGGCCGACCCGCTGCCGATTATCCTGACATTTGTCGGCACCGAATTGCGGGATTTAACCAATCTAGATTCTGTACTTACCGTAGTCGATAGCGAAACATTCACTCCCGATCATTTTGACAGCGAAGCAGCTTTTAAACAAGTGGCATTTGCAGATATTGTGCTGCCGAACAAAACCGATCTAGCTCCTCAAGAAAAAGTAGAAGAGTTATAATCTTACATTCGCACAGTTAAGGAAGGAGCGAGAATTTTACACTCTCGATACGGTGAAGTTCCTCTACCCTTAATTTTGGGTGTAGGTTTAACGCAAGCAGATATTTTCAACAGTCTTGAAATTGAGGAAAAACACGAACACGATCACGAACACGAACACCATCACGAACACCACAATCACGGACATCAATCTCATCACTTAGATAACGACGGATTTATTTCACTATCATTTGAGAGCGATCGACCTTTTGATGTTCACAAATTCCAAGAATTTATCACCGAAAAAATGCCCTTTGATGTATTTCGGGCAAAAGGAATTCTCTGGTTTAACGACAGTCCGATGAGACACATCTTTCAACTCAGTGGCCCCAGATACGAATTAGGTGCTTCCGAATGGTTTACCGCACCTAACAATCAACTCGTAGTCATCGGCCGCAACTTAGATACCGCTCAAATTCGAGAACACCTGAACAGTTGCTTAGTTTAAGATCGTGTCTGAAAAACCCATGAGGACACGGCAATGCCGTGTCCCTACTATCTCATGCATAAATCCTAATCTCAAATCTCAAATCTCAAATCTCAAATCTCAAATCGATCGCCCTTACCTGCTACAATTGAAGGTATAATATTAACGCAGTAAACCGCTACGAGTGAATCATGTCCACAAACACCGCACTACCCGCAGCCCTAGCTAAAATCGTCCAGCGCTTTCAGCGACACTCCGATCCGAAACAGCGCTACGAACAACTGCTGTGGTATGCCAAGCGACTCCCAGCATTTTCCGAAAGCGACAAACTGCCGGAAAACAAAGTTTCTGGCTGCGTGTCGCAAGTTTATATTACTGCAAATTTGGCAGACGGAAAAGTTCTGTATCAAGGCGATTCAGACGCTCAGTTAGTCAAAGGATTAGTTGGCTTGCTGGTGGAAGGTTTGAGCGGATTAACACCTGCTGAAATTGTCACCATTACCCCAGATTTTATTCAAGACACGGGATTGAATGTGAGTCTGACACCTTCCCGCGCGAACGGCTTTTACAACATTTTTCAAATGATGAAAAATAAGGCGCTTGCTTGTGAATTGAGCAAGCAAGCCGAAGCAAATTAAAAGAATAAAAAGTTATGACTCAAACTACCAATTTAACAAAATCAGGTTCGGGCAACTATCCCGCTGCCGTTCAAGAATATATCTGGAATTGGCAAGAAACGCAAATCAAAGTTATTTACGAAACCAGAGGACAGGGAAATCCTGTATTGCTGCTGCCTGCTTTCAGTACAGTTTCGACGCGAGAAGAAATGCGTCCTTTAGCAGAATTGTTAGCTTCTGAATTTCAAGTTGTGAGCTTAGATTGGCCGGGTTTTGGCGCATCGGATCGACCGCGAACTGACTATCAACCGCAACTATACCATCAATTTATCAAGGATTTTGTTGAGGCAATTTTTAATAGTCCGGTTGCTGTAGTTGCGGCAGGTCATGCTGCGGGTTATGTTATGCAGTTAGCGCAATCAAAGCCCAATGTATGGTCAAAGATTGTGTTAGCTGCGCCGACTTGGCGCGGGCCTTTGCCGACGATGAGCAAACAGCAAAGCGGATGGCATGGAATTGTGAGAGAATTAGTACGATCGCCCTTACTGGGACAATTCCTATACAAACTCAACACTGCGCCGTCATTCCTCAGCTTGATGTACCGCCGCCACGTCTATGTTGATGCAGCTAAAGTCACGCCCGATTTCATCCAAAGTAAATGGCAAGTGACGCAAAAACCCGGTGCTAGATACGGTTCCGCTGCCTTTGTGACTGGTGGTTTAGATCCGGCAAAAGTGCGATCGGAATTTACAGATAATTTTCAACAATTAGCAGTGCCAGTGATGGTTGTAATTGCTGAGAATGCGCCGCCCAAATCAAAGGCTGAAATGGAAGCATTAACGGAATTACCGGGTGTTGAGTCGCGAGTTATTCCTGGTTCCTTGGGAATGCACGAAGAGAATGCAGCAGCTTTAGCAAATGCGGTTAAATCTTTTATTTGAGAGAATTAAGAGGGAATGAACCGTAGAGAACGCAGAGAACGCAGAGGCGAGAAGAGAAGAGGGGATGAATGCAAGCTGTTTTTTTTACGTTAGTTTGGATGGTTTGCTATTGGTTTTGTCTGCCAGTTTATGCTGTCGGAGATTCGCCGATGGTCCATTTGCCAAAGAGTACGATCGAAGGTGCGATCGACTTTCACATTCATTCTTCTCCTGATGTGATTCCTCGCAGATTAGACGATTTT
This sequence comes from Microcoleus sp. Pol8_D6, assembly GCF_036700965.1. Taxonomy (NCBI): domain Bacteria; kingdom Bacillati; phylum Cyanobacteriota; class Cyanophyceae; order Oscillatoriales; family Microcoleaceae; genus Microcoleus; species Microcoleus sp. Pol8_D6. Next base: position 7,834 of record NZ_JAUBPW010000038.1, read on the forward strand.
GAAGTAGCGCAATTAGCTGCTAGGGCGAAGATGAAAGCTGTGGTATTGAAAAATCATTATGCCAGCACAGCAGCGCGGGCAGTTCTGGTTAATAAAATAGTACCAGAAATCCAAGTTTTCGGAGGAGTTGTTCTGAATTATGCTGTCGGCGGCATTAATCCCCAAGCTGTCGAAGCAATGCACCGCATCGGCGGCAAATACGGTAAAGTAGTGTGGCTGCCAACGGTTGATGCTGAGCATCACTTGCAGGTTTTTCAAAAGTCGGGAAGGGGGATTAAAGTTGCGGAAAAGGGCAAAGTTTTACCGCAAACAGCAGCGGTGTTGAAGATGGTAGCTAAAGAGAATTTGGTATTGGAAACTGGTCATATTTCCTCAGAAGAAGTGATGGCAGTTGTAGCTGAAGCCAACCTGCTCAGCATTAAAAACATCCTGATTACCCACGCAATGGCGGATGTACCCGGTTTATCCCTAGAAAATATGCAAACAGCCGCCCAGATGGGAGCTTTTCTAGAACTCGCATTTGTCAACGATTTGATGGGAGAAAATGCCGCTGATGAGGGACACAAAAACTGGCATCAAGTTCCTATTAGTAAGATGGCAGCAGCGATTAAACTAATAGGAGCAGAGCATTTTGTTATGAGTACAGATTTGGGAAGAAAACCCGATCCTTTACCTGCAGAAGGTTACAAATTATTTGTGAAAAAATTGATAAATCAAGGAATTTCTCCGCACGAAATTGATTTAATGATGAAACACAATCCAGCTCGATTGTTAGGCATTTAGAATTGGTAATTGGGTATTGGCAATCGCGGATTGGGAATTCTCTTCCCTCTTTTCTCTTCCTTCTTCCCTCTTCCCTCTTCCTTCTTCCTTCTGCCTTCTTCCTGACATCCGTTACATCCGTTACATCCGTTACATCCGTCGAGCGAATCCGTTGCCGAACTTCCCTCTTCCTGACATCCGTTACATCCGTCGAGCGAATCCGTTGCCGAACTTCCTTCTTCCTGACATCCGTTACATCCGTCGAGCGAATCCGTTGCCGAACTTCCTTCTTCTATTCTTGATTGCCTTTGCCGCGCAGGTATCCGTTATCTGCAATGCGCCAAGCACCCCCAGCATTGCCCGTTAAATCGCTATCTTCCACGGTAGCAATGCCATCTCTGTAAATGCCGATCGCCTCACCTTCATTACCATTAATCCGACACCGACGCACGATCAATTTTCCTCCCAATCCGACACCTATTCCCAAACTGCCGTTGTCAAAAATACTGCAATCTTCCACCGTTGCTTTCCCATTATCCGATATAAAAATTCCGTTCCATACCCCATCATGAATTTGACTACGGCGCAGGATAGAATTTGCATCAGGGCCGCAAATTCCCACCACAGAATAGTCCACAGAAGTGATATCGCTGTCTTCTACTATTAACTCGCCTTTGCGAATATCTACAGTGTAATATTTCCCAGTGGCGCTAAGGGTTAAACCCCGCACTAAAGCAGTATCAGTTGCCATTTTAATGCAGTTTGAGTTGATACTTTCAACCACAATGCGGTCGACATCTCCGCTGCCGATAATTTCTACCGATTTGTCGAGAATTAGACTTTCGCGATAAACGCCTGGATGCACGTCAATCCGCGTGCCCGGTGCTGCATTTTTCAGCGCTTCGCTAATAGTAGTATAATCGCCTTGACCCTGCTGAGAAACAACAAATTTTTGACTCTTCAAAACTTTGGGATCAGAAGTAGATGCTTTAATTTGCCCTGACTTCGACTCAAAATTCTCAGACTGTCTATCGCCCGCTTCGGAAAGTTGCGATGTTACCAGCAAGCGTTCTTGATAAACTGTCTCTAGCTGATGTTCTAACTCGGATACTTGAGATTGAAGTTGAGCTTGATTCTGATTTGCTGTCTCGATGTGACTTTGAGTTTCCGAGAGTTGAGAATAAAGGTGCGATCGTTCTCTGTTAGCAGTTTCTAGCTGAGATGCCAATTCAGAGCGACTTTTACGCACACTTTCTAACTCACTTTCTAAGTCGGAGATTTGAGATTGAAGTTGAGTTTGATTTTGATTAGCTGTTTCGATTTGACTGTGCAATTGCGAGATTTGAGAAGTGAGCTGAGATTCCAATTCAGAGCGACTTTGACGTACACTTTCTAACTGGCGTTCTAACTCGGAGATTTGAGACTGAAGTTGAGTTTGATTCTGGTTTGCTGTCTCGGTTTGACTTTGTAATTCCGAGATTTGAGAATAAAGGTGCGATCGTTCTGTGTTAGCAGTTTCTAGCTGAACTTCTAATTCAGAGCGAGTTTTATACACAATATTTAGGTGATTTTCTAACTCGGATACTTGAGATTGAAGTTGAGCTTGATTCTGATTTGCCGTCTCGATTTGACTTTGCAATTGCGAGATTTGAGAAGTGAGCTGAGATTCCAATTCAGAGCGACTTTGACGCAGACTTTCTAACTGGCGTTCTAACTCGGAGATTTGAGATTGAAGTTGAGTTTGATTCTGGTTAGCTGTGTCGGTTTGAGTTTGGAATTCCGAAATTTGAGAATAAAGTTGCGATCGTTCGGTGTTAGCAGTCTCTAGCTGAACTTCTAATTCAGAACGAGTTTGACGCACACTTTCTAACTGATTTTCTAAGTCGGATACTTGAGATTGAAGTTGAGCTTGATTCTGATTAGCCGTCTCGATTTGACTTTGGGATTCCGAGATTTGATAAGTGAGCTGAGATTCCAATTCAGAGCGACTTTGACGCACAGTTTCTAGCTGGTGTTCTAACTCGGAGATTTGAGATTGAAGTTGATTTTTATTCTGGTTTGCTGTCTCGTTTTGACTTTGCAATTGGGAGATTTGAGAAGTGAGTTGAGATTCCAATTCAGAGCGATTTTGACGCACACTTTCTAAGTGGTGTTCTAGCTCGGAGATTTGAGATTGAAGTTGATTTTGATTCTGGTTAGCTGTCTCGGCTTGAGTTTGAATTTCCGAGAGTTGAGAAGAAAGTTGGGATCGTTCTGTGTTAGCAGTTTCTAGCTGAGATTCTAATTCAGAGCGAGTTTGACGCACACTTTCTAACTGGCGTTCTAACTGGGAGATTTGAGATTGAAGTTGAGTTTGATTCTGATGGGCTGTCTCGATTTGACTTTGGGATTCCGAGAGTTGAGAATAAAGGTGCGAGCGTTCTGTGTTAGCAGTTTCTAATTGAGCTTGCAGTTCTGATAACTGAGACTGGAGTTGCGAGCTATCTTCCTCCTTGCGATGTATCTGAGACTCCAATTCTGACAACTCAGACAGCAGTCTCTCTCGCTCTAAAACAACCATTTCGGATTGAAGTTGTAGTTCATGAACTTGAGAGTTTAACTGCATTTTATCCAGATTAGCAGCTTCTAACTGTCTTTGCAGTTCTAATAATTCAAATGGAGGTTGCTGTGCTTGTTGGCGAGCGGTTTGCAATTGAGAGTTGAGTATTTCGCGCTCTTGCTCTGCACTCTCCAATTGAGCTTGTAGCTCTGACAATTCCGAAGTAAATTGCGATCGCTCTGCTTCGAGTAATTGCAGTTGAGTTTGCAAACCCGACTGTTGAGACTGAAGTTGGTGCCGCTCTTCAATCGAGCGCTCGAACTTAATTTGAATTTCCGACAACTGGTACTGTACCTGCAATCGGCTTTGGCTAGCCGTTTCCAACTGACTCTCAAATTCCGACAGCAGAGCGTGAAATTGAGAACGTTCTGCATCAACCGCCTCTAACTCTGCTTGCATTTCCAGCAATTGAGCGTTAAGCTGCGATCGCTCCTGCTCCGCAACTTCTAACTGATCTTTAAGTTCTGCCACTTCTGCTAACTGCGACTCAGCTTGTTGAGCATTTTCTAGCTGAAACTGCAAATCAGCAATCAGAGCATCAATTTGCGATCGATCCTGGGCAAGTCCTGCCAAAAATTCTTCCATTTCCGACACTTGATTTTTTAACAATTCTTGCTCGCCAGTCACAGTTTCTAACCGACTTTGCAACTGGGACAATTCAGAATTTAGCTGATTTTCATTCTGTAGCTTTTGTCGCAATTCCGAAGTTCGGGCATCCAACTGAGCAGCCAAATTCGATATAGCCTCCTGCGAACCCTGCATCCGCACCAAATTGCGTGAATTTCGCTTATTCAAAATTAGCCAGCAGACTAATGCCCCGCCTCCAAATCCTATTAATAAAAGTAATGCTTCCATTTGTTTTATCTAATTAATATAAATTGAGTGATTTTGATTCTGACGAAAAAAATGGACATCCACAACTCGCTATCTTATATCGTTTCCGGTTGCATCGGAATAAGAAAATCGAGTCTACAGTTAACAATCAACCATTCAGTTTTGCGACCCGCCCGTCAACAGTCAACAGTCATGAGGAGTGCAACCGGAATTGATATTACTCAAAGCTATCACAACTTGCCAGCCTGTGTTCACTTGGCTCAACAATTTATATTTCTTTACAAATCTGTTTTGTTTACAGGTAAGGTGCAGCGCACCCTGCAAGTCCGATTAATGAAGCAAATCCACAATATGAGGAATAATTTCGATATGCTGAGTCAACAAATAATCCAACCTATCCGCCAGTAAACTAAAAATTAAATCGTTATAACTCATTCCGTATTCCGCCAAACCTAAAGCTACCAAACTCGTCACATTTTCCCCTGGATGTTTCAGATCCGGTTTGGGATTTGCTTCCAAAACATAAAGTGAGCCATCAGCATCACTTCGGACATCAATCCTCACCAAACTGTTCAAACTAAACTCCCAATAAATTTTTCGAGCTAACTCAATTAAATCTTTTTTTAGTTCAGGTTCCTCACCGCCCATCAACCGTCCTCGGTCGGCCGTAATCGCCTTTTTATCCATAGAAGTAAAGATGCGTTCTTCCGGCTCCAGCACCCGCTCGACAGTCGAAAAAGCAAAGGGTTTGGTATTTTTATCAAATATGCCTTTAGCATAAGTAACATAGCCACAAACCGCTACACAAAATTCTCTTCCCGGCAAATATTTTTCAATTAAAGCAGTATTGTGAGTATCTCGGTGAACGTCCGAAACCGCCTGAGACAAACCCTCAATATTGTCTACAAAATGAACGTGCAGTGAAGCGCGACCGGATACTGGTTTAACAACAAACGGCCCTTGATAGTCACCAAAAGCAATCGCAAAACGCTGATGTAAATTAGGCTGCAAAATCCCTTGAGAAGGATGCCAAGTCATAAACGGAGCGGTTTGAATTCCGACTGATTGCAGTTCCCGTTTAAAAGCGTGTTTGTTATCTAAAGTTGAACTGTTTAAAGGATTGTGACCCACATAAGGCATTCCCAACATTTCCAACAATGCGGGAGTGTGACAAACAGGATTGTAGCCCTGGACTCCGCCAGTATTCAGCCACACTAAATGGATATTTTTTTGTTTTAGTTGTTCCGGCAAGTTCATGTCATCTGGCATGACAAAGACGTGATTAAAGCCAATTTCTGCTAAGGCTGTAGCAATCTCGCGGGCGACGATTTCGTAACTCTTCCAAGCGCGGGGATTGTGAGTTTTGTAAATCACTGAGCCGGGGCGATCGCAGTCGCCGCCGAACACCACAGCAATCCGCAATTTAGCAAACAGCACCTCCAAATATTGAGGCAGCAAACTAAAATCATAATGCCAGCTATTCAGGCTGATTGATGTTGGAGTCATTGTAAGTATTTTTTCCTTTTTGTTTCATTTTTTAGCCACCGAACTGCTAGATTTTCCCAAGTAGATTCCCGCCAAAACCACAGAAAAAGCAAACCAATTAAACAAGCTCAAACTTTCCGAAAACAGCACCCAAGCCATAATAGCCGTAATTACCGGTTCTAGGAGCAGGAAAAAAGCTACAAATTCCGACGAAAAACGACCTAGACTGTGGATAAGCAGTCCTTGACCAAAAGCTTGGCAAACCACGGCCAAAGCAATTACCGTCAGCCATCCCTCCCAAGAATAAGGGAAAACTCGATCGCCCGCAAGGAGAACCAGTGGCAAAACCAAGATACTGCCCATAAAACAGCGCCACATCAATATAGTTGTAGCCGGAAACTTGGTTCGCAAATGTTCGGAAATTAGGAGATTTCCTGCATAAAACATCGCCGATAAAAGAGCAGCAACGTCGCCGACAAGATTGTCTCCCGCAGTTTGCAAATCGTCGATTCCGATCGCAATTGCGCCAGACAAAGCCACCGCCAGTCCCACCAAAAACCTGTTGTCAAAGCGTCGCCCCAACAGCAGCCATCCCCCCAAAGTAGTAAATAAAGGAGTTAAGTTTCGCAGTACAGTAGAATTAGCGACATTAGTCTGACTCAGTGACCAGGCCCAGAAACCCACAGAAGCAGAAGAAACCACGCCTACGGCTATTAACAGCATCACATCCTGCAGAGTGTAGTTCGATCGCTCTTCAACTTGTCCCCTAGACATTCGGCGACGCGCAGCATCAGCACCATTCCACACTCCAAATACTACAGTTGCTATCCACAAACGGTTAAAAACAGTAGCATTCGGGCTGATTTCCCGTTCGCTCAACCTAATAAAAATCGCCGCCAGCGACACCGCTAGCAGCGCCGCCGACAGCGATGCGATCGCCCAAATTTTGCCTTGATTGTCAGCTAATTCACCTTTTTTTAAACTGTCTGGCTTTCCCGAAACAAGAGTTTTGTCTTCAGTTGTTAAGGCAGAGTTTAACTCGGTTTTATCCAAAATATTGCGCTGAAGTTCAATATTTGGCTCTGGCAATCCCAGTTTTTTTGACATTATTAAAAGTTCCAATGAAGGCATAAGGCAGTTGTGTAGGGTGCGTGACAAAAGAAAATTTGGGCGACGAATGGAGTGACTCAAAAGTCACGCACTCTACTTACTAGGGCTGCAAAAACTATTTTTTATAGTTAACAGCAGCTTAGGTTGAAGGTTTAACAGAAAGCCTTGTCAAAGCCTCCTTTAGCGCCGGCGGCAATTGCCGGATAATCTTGTTCTTGTCGCGATCGACACCAACTAAAGTTACCTGTGCTGTCACATATAACTCCTGAGTATCAGCCGATCGAATTTCGTAATCCCAAAGCAGCCGCACACCCTCGGTAGCAGCCATCCGCGTTCTGACTGCCACAGATTGACCCATTTGTACAGCCCGGTGGTAGCGCAGCGAAAGTTCCACCACGGGCAATTCCAAACCCTGCGCCACCCAATCCGCATACTCGATGCCAAGAGAGCGCAAACTTTCCACCCTCGCTTCCTCCATCCAAGCAATATAAGTCCCGTGCCAAACCACACCGCTGTAGTCAGTATGGTGAGGGTAAACTCGCACCAAATATTCAAACCAGCCATCAGAGTCTATCCCACGCCGATTTTGAATAGCACCAGCCGGTGCGAGCTCTGGTTGAGTTCGATCGTTCTCTAACACTTTACAAATCGTTCCAAAACGCTACATTTCTACAAATCATAAGACAAACTTCAGGTCTATGCTTAACATTAACGAACTAGAGTACCAACGGCCTAGTTTAACGTCGCACAAGAAAACTCAACTGTTTTTACCGCCAAAACCATGATAGAAAAAATTTTAGTAGCCGTCGCCGGTCGCGGCTTGTGCGAAGAGATGTTTAATATGTTGATGGACATCCCTTCTTTGCAACAAACCTCTGTCACCGTCTTGCACGTCGTGCCGCCCCAAGTAACCTCCGAGGGCATGGCCGAGAAACTGGAAGAAGGAGGCAAGATTTTAGCACAAGCAGTCCAGTCTTTGAAAATAGATCCCAGCAAAGTCAACCCCCGGCTCAAACAGGGAGACCCGAAAACCACAGTTTGCCAAGTCGCAGAAGAAGAACAATCCGACTTAGTAATTATGGGTTCCCGCGGACTCGGACGGCTGCAATCGATTTTGGAAAACTCAGTCAGCCAGTACGTTTTCCAGCTAACATCCCGACCGATGTTGTTAGTAAAAGACGACATCTACGTCAAAAAAATCAAGCGCGTCATGGTGGCGGTAGACAAATCAGAAGCTGCCAAACAGTCATTAGAGCTTGCGCTATCTTTGGTCAAAGAAGTCAGTGGCGGAGAGATAATTTTAGTACACGTCACCAAAGATTTGACGGGAAAATCCAGCACAGATTTAACAACAAGTGCTGAAAAAGACGCTGTATTGGCCCCAGCAGTAGCACTAACCAAACAAATGGGAGTTAGCTACCGCTGCGTGAGTGCTACAGGCAAGCCTGGGGAAGAAATTTGTCGGATTGCAGACGAGTTGAATGCCGACTTGTTGGTAATCGGTTCCCCGGATCGGCGACCCAGCGTTGCCAAAAACTTTGTGGATATCGATCGACTCCTGGGAAATTCGCTATCAGACTACGTGCGAGTTTATGCCAACTGTCCCGTCTTGCTAGCCCGCACAGTCGGCTAGAATCTCATCGTTAAGAGTTAGCAGCTAACACTCAACAGTTAACAAAAAAAGCGCCTCAGCAAAAAGCTGTTGGCGCTTTTTTTTGCAAGCAGCAAAGCCAGATAGAAATAGCAGCAGTTGCTAATCTTTTCTACCTTGACGGCTAGCAGTTTGAATGTACAGAATGATTAGAAAAACACTGGGAACCAATACAAACAGAATGGTTGCCACAAACCCTAAATCGTTAACTTCCATGAAGACGCTCGCCTCTATCGGAAAATAGAAAAACACACACAACTAGGATATCACTCAAAGGCAAAAGGCAAACTCGAAGACAGAAGAAGAGCTTACCGACAAGCGTCGAAACCCTCTTTCTGCTTGGATGCCTCGCTGCCCCATCTCTTATTTGTCCTAGAAACCAAGTTTCTTTTCCTAGGCGAGCAAAAAGAGTGATTATACAGTGAAATAGGAAAAAAAACACAATTTTTGCATTCTGCATTTTCTTTCTGTTAATCAACCTTCTGCCTTCTGAGAGTCACGGTTTAGTCTTCACGCTCACCTGGCCATTGACCATAGCTTGACAAGCCAACCGATAGTTTTCGGGCTTCTTCTTGAGCTTGCGATTCTCAAAGTCAGTGCGGGGCGACAGATTTTCACTACCCTCGACAATTTCCACAATGCAGGTGCCACATTGACCGATGCCCCCGCAATTCATCATCTTTCCCGAAAATGTGTACAAATCGATGCGGTTTTCTAGAGCTTTGAGCCTCAAATTGGCTCCGTCTGCTGCGATGACTTCCTGATTTTCCTTCACAAACTTGATATTGGCCATTGCCGATCCCTTAACGCAGTTGACATGGAACTCTATTACAAAATATTAACTAATGTGTCGGACGTTTAATACTGGATGTCCAATTGATCTGGTAATTAAAGCTCCCCCCAACCCAATCTCAAGGAGCATCCGAGAGGTTATTAGTGGGCAGATTGCTTACAGCCCGCTGAAGAGACGAAAGTCCCAGGTTGTAGGTGACAATTGCCGACAATCGGTTTCTCTCAGCCCTAGTCAAATCAGTTTCCGCCTGAATCACATCGGTCTGAGTACCCACACCAGCTTGAAACCGCAGTCTCGCCAGACGCAGAGCTTCCCTTGACTGCAAAACCCCCGCCTCAGAAGTTTCGATATTCTCAAAACTCGACTCTAAGCCAAAATAAGCTTGTTCCACTTCCCGGCGCACCTGATTGCGGAGTTGGTCAAATCGACTTTCGGCGATCTCAATATCAGCATCCCGCTGTTTTACCCTCGCGTTCGCCGCGCCCCCATCGAAGATACTCCAAGTCAGACTCGCCCGGATCGAATAACCATCGGCCCAGCCGCGAGCGGTATACGGATCGGGGTTATCAGGGTCTTGTCCCAGCACGTTGTAACTACCCCCAACACTCAGTTGAGGCAAACGCCCCGCCTGAATCGATCGCCTCTGCTGCTTGCTGATATCCCTCTGCACCAACTGCTGTTCCAACTCGGGGCGATTCTTAAAAGCCTGCACGATACTCTCTTCCAAAGACAGCCTCCAAGAGCCCGCTTGCTCTACCGGATCAGCCGCCGTCAAGTTCGCCGACTGGCTGATATTCAAAATCTCAGCCAGTCGCCGCTGGGCAACCCGCTGATCGCGACGGGCTACAGACAGTTGTTGCACTTCGTTAGCCAAATTTGCCTGAGCCTGCAACACAGCAAACCGGGTTCCTACCCCTGCCCGTTCCAGGGCTTCGGCATCCCGCAAACTTTGCTGGGCATTTCTGACCGAAGCTTGGCGGATGGCAACTTGTCCGTCCGCGTTTTGCAAGGTGTAGTAAGCCTCAGCAGTGTCGAAGCGGAGTTCCTCGGCTTGGCGTTCCACATCGAGTTCCCGAAGGCGCAACTGTTCCTCTGCCGCGCGGATGTTAGCCCGTCGCCTTCCGAACAAATCTATGTCATAGCTCAACTGCAAAGTGCTGTTGAGACTGTTGTTGCCGAAATTTGTGCCGGCTTGCTCGGCGGGCTGCCCGGTTCGGTTAGCCAGAGCGTTGAGGCGGCGCTGCCCAGCCCGGATTCCAAGTTCTCCGCCGGCAGTCACAGAACGGCTGGCGTCCATTTGAAAATTCAGGTCTGGATAAAGAGCAGCTTGCTGTTCGCGCAAAGCTGCTCTGCTTTGTTCCACTTGCTGTCCGGCGATTTGCAAAACTTGGCTGTTGCGGCGCGCGAGGTCGATCGCCTGCTGCAAGGTAATTGACTCAGTTTGCTCGATCCTGACATCCTCCGGGTTTGTCGGAAACAGCAGCGGATTCGGGTTGGGTTCCAGGGAAGTCGGAGGCTTGGTGTCTAAAATGCCCCTCGGAGGGACAGGGGGGAAACTTTCGTTCGGAGTGCCCCGGAGAATGGGTACCGGGGAACTGGGCACAGGAACATTGTTGGGAGGGTTCGGGGAAGGCTGCTGAGCGTCTTTCGGTTCCAAACCTCTTAGTGGTGTGGAACCGCCCTGAGACAGAGTTGATGGGGAAGCCGGAGCAGCCTGTTGAGGCTTTGATGCTTGCTCGGGCTGGGTTCGAGTTGATGCGATCTTGACTCCCCCTTGCTGCTGAGACTCGGAGGTTTGAGGATTAAGGGCGATCGACTGTTCGGCCTGTGATGCTGATTCTGCCGCTGTGTTCGAGGCCGATCGAATATTGGGCCCTAATTCGAGCTGATTGAAGCGGGCCAAACTGTCCTGAGATTGAGCCGGAGGCTGTGCTGAAGCACTCTGTGCGGCGTTGCCCAAAGTAATTGCAGCGCCCACTCCGACTACCACGATTTGATGAAAAACACGCATAATTTTTTAATTAGTCTGCAATTCTAGAGACAATTTTAGAGCAAGATTTGGCTTCAAGTTTCTAGTTTGTAGCCTGAACTCTCGAGTTACAAGTCAGAATTACCCTACTCATCTTAGCTTTTGAATGTTCGATTCTAAATTTAGAATTCAACCTCAGCAGTTGCCAGACCGATCGCCGCCGAGATTAGTTCCTCTACTCCGTTCACCGGCAAAATCCGGGTTTTCAGCGAGCTGGCGAGCTGTTCGAGGGTCATGTCGTCTAGAAAACGCGGTTCCCCTTGTTTTAGCATCACCGACGGCAGCAGGATACCATCTCCCAAGTCTCGCCCCTGCAAAGCTTCGAGTAAATCTTGCCCGGTGAGCAAACCCGTAACAGTGATAGTTTGTCCCCAGTAGTGGCTGCACAGTGCTGCCATGTTGACGGACAAACCGGGAATTTGGTTTAGTTGTTGTACGATCGGCTCAAAAGCTTTTTCGACAGCATTCCCCACCACCCAAACTAACTTGCGCGCAGGCTCGACTGGCATCGGTTGCAGCTTCTCGAAAGCCGTTTCAAACTGCTGGATAAACTGCCGAATTGAACCCACACCGTTACCGATTTGTGGATAATCTTCGTAATCTGCAGCCAACGGCAAATCTAAACCAGCTATTAAAAACCACTCGTCAGCCAGCCAAATGCACCGCGATTTTGAATTCTGCTTTTTAGCTTTTCGGCCGCCTTTTCCTGTACTCAAAAGCCCTTGAATTTTCTGCACTTGCTCGATTACTTCTCGCGCTTTTTCCGCAGTTACTGCGATCAGTTCATCTTCGGCAGGGCGAAAGCGAGTTAAACCCACCGGCACTACAGCCACCGATGCTACAGCGGGAATACTTCCAGTATGAAAATTTGCCAAATCTAACAAAGTGCGTTCTAAATGTTCGCCGTCATTAATACCGGGACAAACAACTACTTGAGCGTGAATTTGCAAGCGGCGTTCTTGAAACCATTTGATTTGCTCTAAAATCTGGCCAGCCCGGAGATTTTTTAACAGTCTAATTCGCACTTCCGGTTCGGTAGCGTGCACGGAAACATAAAGAGGAGAAAGCCGCATTTGTTCGATTCTGTCCCACTCTTTTTGAGTCAGATTTGTGAGAGTGAGATAGCTACCATAAAGAAAGCTGAGGCGGTAGTCATCATCTTTGAGATACAAAGTTTCGCGCTTTCCTGGAGGCTGCTGGTCGATAAAGCAAAAAGGGCAGCGGTTGTTGCACTGAATTAGTCCATCAAAAAGAGCAGTTTCAAATTCCACTCCCAAATCTTCGTCATACTCTTTTTCTATTTCTAACTTGTGAGTTTTGCCTTTGGCATCTAAAACTTCTAGTTCGAGAAATTCATCGGCGCACAGGAATTGATAGTCGATTAAGTCGCGGGGTTTTTGGCCGTTGACGGCGACGATTGAGTCTCCGGGTTCAAATCCCATTTCCGCGCAGATGCTGTCGGGGATAACTTTGGTAATTATGGCAGGTTTGATTGATGATTCGATCATAATTTATTGATTGATTTTTGGCTTTAATTAAGTGTTTTTGACAAACTTTTTGTGAATTCTAATGTATAAATAAATTTTTATACTATCTCCCATGCACCTGTCTCACTTATACAGGTTTAGTTGAGTTTAAAATCATGAAGGGGAGTAAGAAGGGGCTTACATACATCAGCGACTTGCGGTATTCTAGATTAGATAGTGTATTGTACCGCATCTGCGACACAATTATAAGTTACCTACAAAAAATCAATGGTAGAGCTATGAATGATTATATCTACCTTTACTGTGAGCGCCTCATTCCTGGTTTATGGAGCGAGCCACTGAATGCTATTTCCAATGTGTCTTTCATTATTGCAGCATGGGCTATTTGGCAATTAGCTCGGCGACACCACAAAATATCACCTGGTATTTGGATACTGATTGCTTTAACCACCAGTATTGGTATCGGAAGTTTCCTGTTTCATACATTTGCAACGCGATGGGCAAATTTACTAGATGTGATTCCTATTCTGGTCTTTCAGCTTTGTTTTATATGGCTGTACAGTCGTCGGGTAGTTAGGATGAATCAAGGATATGCAGGAGTATTACTTGCAGCATTCTTTTTTGTTAGCGACTTTAGCAAGCAATTTACAAATATTCTCAATGGTTCTCTTTCGTATGCTCCTGCATTTTTGGTTTTGCTCGGACTAGGACTGTATCACTATCGACAGCAAAAGCGTGAACCCTTCATTCTATTAGCAGCAACAGGTGTATTCCTATTAGCCCTTGCATTCCGTACCCTCGATCGGGCAATTTGCCCTTTCTTTTCAACTGGTACTCATTTCCTCTGGCATCTTTGTAATGGTGTTTTGCTGTACCTGTCAGCAAGAAGCCTGCTCTTAAATTGGTCAGAGCGAGTAAAAAATTAAAACTCAAAGTAATATATCGCGCATACTCACTCTCAGTTTCCCACGATCGCATACCACAAACTTACCATCAGGCACAAACTCGCTAAATGCTGTGGAATTAAAGATTTAATCGAGCGCTTGGCAATTTTTTGAGTCACCAATATTGTGACTAATAATGATACAATCAAAGTGAAACCTTGCAAGAAACTAATCACTGCTGGATCGCCAACAAAACTGGGTAAATCGTCTCTAATTTGTCCGAAAGTGGCAAAAGTTACGGGAATCACACGCCCGCCTTCCTGCAAACCCAATCGCCAATAATGAGCCAAACTACCGCCCCAGACTAAGGGTAAATAACCGTAGGCGAGAGAGACAAATGAGAGGGGTTTGTAGGTTGTAAATGGCATGGTTTCGGCTTGTCCCAATCGATAAATTGCCTGCATGATTGCGTAGGCAATTAGGGGAATCATCGGCGGGATAATTAACACCGCGAGCGAAAGTCCTAAATGAGGTAAAAATTCCTCTAAATTGATGCCCAGCCCCAACAAACTATTTATTTCCGGCAAGCGATGCAGATAAATACCGCCTAATAATAGAAATAACAGGGCAACTTCATAACTGTGAGGAACGTGGGTAGTCCATAATTCGATGCCGGGAGGGCGCAGATTTAATTCTACTGATCGATGCGGACAAGCTTTCAAGCAAGTCATGCACAACACGCAATCTTTATTATCGGTTAATTGGGCGGGATGGGAATAAATCGGACAGCCATTAGTAGTTAATCCTTCCCCCAAGCCGGGGCCGCCTTTGTAACATTGGTAGGTGCTGCATTCCGCCGCGCAGGTTCCTTGTTGGGCGCGAAGTTCGATAATTGAGAGTTTAGCAAATAATCCATTCATTCCCCCGATCGGGCATAAATAACGACACCAAAATCGCCGCTCGAAGATTAGGGAAAAAATTACCGCTCCGGCGGTGATGAGCAACAACAAACAACTGGATAAATAGGCGGTATTTTCTAAATTCCACAACTCTTCCCATAGAAATATCAGAGTAAATAGTCCAAATAGAAGCCAGCCACCCCATTTTTCGGCTTGTTGGCGCGGCCATTTATTGAGAGTTCGAGGGAAAATTTTTAGCGATAGTTTTTGGACGATTTCCCCATAAATCATAAAAGGGCAAAAAGCACACCACAATCGCCCGATGATGGGGAATAATAATAAAATTAACGGCCACCACCACGCCCAAAAGATATTTAGGGCAAAATTATGTTGTCGATCTTGGGGAGCAACAAACAGGATAATTACCACCAATGCAAACACCCAGGTGGTAAACCAATAATTCACGCGATCGGGATACCAATCGCTCCGTAAAAATTGCCGAAATTTTGGATAAATATTTAATAAATTCAGCCGAAACTTTTGTTTTTTCGCCGCCTGGGCCCAAAACACTTCTTCCGTTAATACCTGACTCCCCTGTGCTTGAACTAAGGCGCGATCGACCATTCCCTGCAATTCCTGCAAATTACCTGGAAAATCGTAGGCTTGTAAGCGGCGAATTGCTTCCGGTGTAACTTGGGGCTTGACTAATTTCTTTTTGCGACCAATGATATTGAGATAATAGTTGACTTGTGCCTCTAAATCTGTTTTTCGCACCCGCAAGGATGGGACTTTAATCTTGTGTTGTGTCAGCTTATCTAGCTTGGGCTGCACAATTTCTGAGATTAAAATTATCCGGGCATTACTAGAACGCGGTGGTCGCGGTATTTGTCCTTCCTTGACAACTGGCGTATAGGTTCCCTCGGTTAATAATTGCTGAATTTCGGGGCATAATTGAGCGGGTAATTCTTGCGCGTCATTTAAAATTAACGTCCCTTCTCCCAACCATTCCAACAGCCCCGGTTTGCCGCCCAACCGCCCGAATAATTCCGCTCCATTGCTCTGAAGTAAAGCACTTTTAATCTGAATAATTGGCTCGTTGCGGCGATGGGAACCGAAATGAATTAAAGCAGCTAAATTATCCTTTTCTAAACCAGGTTCGCCAGAGATTAATACCGATCGGCTGTCACTCGATGCCGTGCGAATTTGTTGGCGCAATTTCACTGCATAACGACTATTGCCAATGACTCCCCGTCTCGCCCTAGGTACTAGATAGCTGCGGAGGGCATTTTGACGCTCGCGTTCGTAGGCGATTTCTGCTTCTAACTGTTCTAATTTCGCTGCCAAGCGTTGAGCGTAGGCTTCGGTAATGCGTGGATATCTTTTTAGCAAACCACGCCAGCGATCGGCACTAATTACCCAAAATTGACACTCTGTCCGAGCAATAATTCGACTATCCGCAGGTTGCGATCGCTGGAGGGCCGATAAATTGACGATCGCCCCCGGCAACAAACTACTCGCCCACATTAATCCCGGTTGTTTGCGGCGATAGCGATCGGCTTGTCCTCGTTCTAGGATATAGAGATTAGTGACTGGTGTATCTTCGATTACCACTCGAAATCCAAGGGGAAAAGTTGACATCTCCATTTCACCGGCGATCGCCTGTAAAATCTCGCGGGATAATATGCCTAATTCGGTGCTCGATTCGAGCCAGTTAACTAATGTTTCGGTAGACATCGCTTAGCGTCGGCGAAAGCCGAATCGTGGTAGTTGGTGTAGAATCTATTATATTCAAAAACTAGACAACCATTCCTCAGCCATTTTATTTGCATAAGCCTATTTTAGTGTTACCCTTAAATTTTAACCCGCTCGATCGCCCATTGTAAAAGTTAATTAAACTATATCGATACCGCTCACATTAATACGAAAATTCACCATCTCCTCACTAGCATTAAAATGTAAGGCAATTTGAGCAACGGTCATCTTTTTCTGAACAGCCCACAATAAGCCACGTCTGGGAATTTGCAAACATCCTCCTAAATATACTGCTTCGTCTTCGTCTTGTGGTCGGCGTTGGGGAAGTCCTGTTTTAGGATCGAAACCAACCGTCTTATGTTTAAGAATGACATGGGCGAATTCGTGCATCAAGTTAGATTCTTGTCTGGTAGGTGCATGACGAGAATTATGCAAGATCCAAAGTTGATTTTTTTCATGGATAATTACTGCAGCAGACCAATTGCCACTATCGCATAAGATTTTTACTTGTTCGGGTTCGGTATTAGGTAGTGTTTCAGCAGTGAAAATTTTTGCTTGAAAATATGTTGCTAAGACTTCTGCTGGTAATGGTTGGTAGGCTTTAAAACCTAACTGATGGCGTTGGTCTGTTGCGATCGCTTCTAATCTCTGCCTGTTCTCTGTTGACAAGCTAGTTATTAATCCCACTATAAATTATTTCCCCTCATTTTGATGTTGAGATAAGTCTTTATATGCCGCTTTAACTAAAGATGCTAAAGCACTCGCGATCGCAGGATCGAGATTTTTGTCAGCCCGTAACTGAATAGCAATAGCTTCAGGAGTATTGACAGCTTCTTCATCTTCGGTATTTTTAATTAGTTCTGCTGGCGGTACTCCCAACCAATCGCATAAAGCTAAAAAAGTTTCCATGTCTGGAGTCTTGCCGTTTTCGACTCGCGAGATAGTAGAAGGGCTAACGTTGCCTATTTCCTTGGCTACTTCCCGCAATCCGCGATTGAGACGCTTGTTGCGGACTAGGCTAGCCAATTTTTCTATGTCTAAATAATTTGCCATTGTTGTTTCACCAAAGATATTTTCGTTTCTCTCTTGACACGGCAGGTGAGAGTCGTGTATGCTTGGTGAAACGATTGTATCGCTTGTAAGAAGCGGTGGCTGTTAAGTAATGTGTACTTAGCGGTGCAGAAATTAAAAAGCGGCGATCGAAAATCGGGTTAGCCCAAAATCTTGCACCCTCAAAGGCCGTATTTGCGTTGGCAAAAAATGGCTAGAGGATTTTATTCAGCCACAAAGTAGCTTTATGCACCACCAAGGTAATGTGTACGCGCAATTTATTTTTTAGCGATATCAATAGTAAGAGGAGGCACATCCCACCTTATCAATTTTGTTCACTTTACAAAGGATTGCTTTGATGGTTACTAGCAAGAAAACAGAAGTCTTTGACTATCTAGTAATTGGGTCAAAAGAATATCTCGATCAAGACAAAAAATATCCTTGTCCAGATTTGCTGCGCCACGCAATGAATGCTTTAGCTCTGGAAATGAAGAAAAGTATTCCTTTTCCCAAAACCATGAATGGTTTTTTGAAGTTATTGGAACACCCCGTAAAAGATTGGTGTCCGAGTCATTTCATTCCCGAAAAATTCGATCGCGATTTTGGTTTGATGGATGAAGGGAGTCTCAGCGAAGAGGCTAATGATTATGTGGCTGAAGTATTATTGGGGAAAGGAGGAATCCCTGAATACGCCAGCGCCAGTGTGAAACAACTAGCGCTCGATAATTCAAAATTCACAACAACTTTAGATAAACTGCGAGATGTTTATAACGACATCGATTCGGAAATAGCGCAGCAGGAATATTTGCCATTGCGTCGTTTTCTGATTGAAAATCCCTACACTACTCCCAGTCAGATTCGTAAGATTTTTATGCGTACCAAGCATATTTCTACCGAAGAAGTTGGAGAGTTATACGAAGAATGTCAGGAGAATCAAACATATTGGTATTGCGATCGCTGTGGTGTGTTAACTGAAAAACACGGAAAATTGAAAGGCATAAAACCTCGTTTGTGCGGAAATCATCATAAAGACCAGTCTTACGTCCATCAGGTGGAGTGGGAAACAGGTTTACTTCGGATTAAAGATGGCATTCATCAACGAGTTTGTTTTCCTGGGATTCCCGAACTTAATTTGTATTCGGCTTTAGCAGAATTAACAGAAAAACATCCAGACTGTTTGCAGCAAGTCAAATTATATCCTGGTTTGGATCGTTACGATTTACAATTGCGTTTCAGTGATGGTACAGTATGGGCGATCGATATTAAAGATGTGCGCGATCCTTATAAACTCGCGAAAAATATCAAGCCTTTATATAGCGAGGGAAGTTTGCGTTATGATGAGAGTTTTTATGTAATTAGCGATCGCTGCATAGCAAACTATCCAGATTACTTAGAAATTCTCCGACAAGCAGCGAAACAGCTACCAAATGCGACTCATCTTGTAAGTGAAAAAAGTTTTAAAATCCGCGTAAATGACAAAATTGCCGAATTACAAAAAGGAGGAACTATTTAAATGCCTAGCAACACTTTATTTGAACCGCCTGCTGGTTTTACAAAGCGCATCGCAGATTTACAAGAACTGGGTGTCAGAGAATCAAGATTGCTCTTGCAAGTCGAACTAGGCTTCGCTTTGATGGAAAAACTCGGTTTAGATGACGAACCAGTTACCGCAGTCTGGGCAATTTTAAGCGGGATGTTTATCAAATATCCTGAGTTACAAAATTTAAGGGCAGAAGATAGAAGGGCGATCGCAAATGTCAGACAAATTGTACCTTTTTCGGCTCGTTTTAACTGGCTGAATGCTTTGCGAGATTATAAAAGAAGGATTCCAGAAGATTGGCGCAATTATGACTTCGACCTTCAAGATTTAGATAATCAAACGATCTGTGGTGCTAAAAATCTGCAACAACAAGCAAATCAATGTATTTGCGAAAGTTGTTTGACTGCCACATTAAACTATCGCAGAAGAGAACGCGATCGAGTACAAGCTGGTACATATTATCAATTTGAGTCCGAGACAAAAGAAGAAACTGTAAGGCTGCAGGTTAAGTTTACTCAAGCACAAGTTGGAACTACTTATCCTTTACCCTGGTTTAATGGAGTACGAGAGCGATCCCCTGTTGCTGTTAATCTTGCCGATTTAGAAGCTGAAGCTATCTTTTTAGATAATAGAGAAGAAGCGTTAGCACAACAGTATTCTTGGCAAAATACCGCTAAAGGAAATTGGGTAAAACGTTTCAACAAACTTAACTATCACAAAGTTTTAGCTGGAAATATTGTCGAACAAGAACCCGCACATACTTTAAACATAGACGGGTTTACTCACGTTCCGGGGATGGTAGCTGCAGGAAAATCTACTTTATCCTTGCTGTTATCTAGTGATGTAATTAGGAACCATCCAAAGCGTCGAATTACTATAGTTGTCGGCGATACTCAATCAGCTATTAAAATAGCGAATCAAATTAATTGGTGGTTTTGTGACGATCCAGAAACAGACGATCCTGTAGCTGTGCCAATTTTAGGTCCCACTCAGCGAGATAAACATTTACAAGGCTTTTCTGATTCTGATGATTATCTAGCACATTTTGAAAGAGGACAACCCCACTGGGGCGAACGTTGGTTGAGTGTTATCTGTCCTTTACAGGCAGGAATTTCTCAAATCGATCGCAATAATATTTTAAACGGCAAACCGCTCAAACCGGGATCAGAACCCTGTCACAGTCTCAGAAAAGCACCCGAGGACAAGACAAAAACAGCCACTGGCAAAGCTTATTTTTGTCCTTTATTCGATCGCTGTCCGTCACAACAAGTATATCGAGATATGCCAAAAGCGCGAGTCTGGATTACTACTCCTGGCGCAATGGCATATGGAGGAATGCCTTATCACTATGAATTACGTCCGATTAAAATGGGTGAATTAGTTTACGAACAGTCGGATATTTTAGTGTTTGATGAAGTAGATACTATTATTGAGTGGTTTGATAAAGTTTATGCGGAACAAGTAACTCTGACATATCGGAGTAGAAACGGTGTTTTTGACGAGATTGGGGTGAAAACGGAACTATCAAATCGAGCGAATGTAGTGCGATCGCCTGTGAAATTGAGATGGAGTGCGGTACAAAGAAATGCTCAAACAGCAATCAACACTACATTAACACTTTTAAGTGATGAACTAGGGCAAGAAGTTCTGCAAAAATGGGTTCAACAGGGGTATTTTACGCCTCATGTTCTTTTTTACAAGCTAGCGCGTCGTTTGGCGGGCTTAGAAGAGTTTGATTCTTATCCGAGATCGGAAGAACAACTAAGAATTAACGATCGAGATATACAATCTATCATGGATTATTTTGATGATTTTCTTAAAGACGATCCCGTAATAACGCGCAATAGTTCAAATCTCGCTACAACAAGATTATTAGAGATTGTACAGCGAATTAATAACACAGGAGAAAGTGCCATTGATGAAGATATTTTTGATGATTGTCGCAACTGGATTATCTCTTGTTTTCCTGACACCCAAAGCCAATTAAACCGATTAATGACAGAATTAAACAATCTCAGAAATCAGCCAAATGCCAAAGATTTATATCCATATCTAACAGAAGAGGAAGATATAGATACTCTGGAGACTTTGGCTACTCGCTTGCAGTTTTCTCTCACTATCACCTTATTAGATCGCCATACCAAGATAGTATTTTATGAATGGCAAAATCGACCTGATAATATTCGCGAAACCTCTCCCCACCGGCGAATGCCAAGTGCAATGACGAATATTCTGCCCTTACCAGTAACAGGGAGACAATTTGGTACTTACTATTCTCGCAAAAATAGCAATACTTTGAGCTTATTTGCTTATACCAATATTGGGCGAGATTACGTACTCAACTATCACCGCTTGTTAACCGATTTTGACGGGCAACGAGGCCCAAATGTTTTAGCACTTTCAGGAACATCCTATTTACCAGAATCAACTACCTTTCATGTGGGCGATTCTCAAGGGATATTGATGCCCGAAGCAAGCGCACAAGAGGCTATTAAGCAAAGTGAGTTTAAGTTTATTCCGCAGTTTGACCATCGAAATAAACCGATTCGGGTTTCTGGTAGTTTGAGTAATAAAAAGCAACCCAATGCTAAATTTACCCAAATTGCTAAATCTCTAGTTACAGATAGCGGTAGCAATCATTTGATAGAAGAATTGCAAAAACTGCAAGAATTAGGCGAAACTAATCCCGAACTGTGGCACGATCGCGATCGCATTTTAGTATTGGTCAATTCTTACGAACAGGCTAAATGGGTAGCTGATGAGATGCGCAGCTATTGTCCCAGCATGCGCCTGCAAATCAACCATCTAGTGAATGATGAATTAGAACCGACAAAAGATGGTAAATCGCAACCAGGAGAGTTAAAAAGACCCGATATCGAAATATTCGGACACAATCGAGGTAAAATACTCGTTGCTCCTACAACTTCTATCGGACGTGGGTTTAATATCTTGAATCGTAACGGTAAAGCAGCTTTTGGTGCAGTTTACTTTCTGACTCGTCCTTATCCCCATCCTAATGATACCCAGGCGATCGCTCAAGAGATGAATCGACGCGCTTATCAGTGGTTGGAGAAGGAAGACTTTATTGCTTGGCAACAGGGAGACGGCATTGCCCATCGTGCGGAATTATTGCGAAAAACAGCAAATACTTATTGGCGCTCGATCGAACAACGCTCTTATTATAAAACTCTGCGAGATAATGAGGATTTATGTTCTTTTCCGCGCTACGATATAGCCGCAACTACATTAGGTAGGATTATTCAAGCAGTAGGGCGTTTGATTCGCGGTGGTGTTCCTTTTCATGGTTATTTTGTCGATTCTGCTTGGGCGGACAACAGTGCTAAAAAGCTTGCTGCTATTAGAGCAGGAGAAGATGCTGATGCTATCGATAATGATACGGAAGAAAACAGCTTGTTGGTAGCAATAATTCGCAGAGTTTGGTACTATGTAGACCAAGATAGTTCTGTGGGAAATGCTTTATATAAGCCTTTAGCTGATGCTTTTGAAAATATTGAAGATGTTTACTTCTAAAATATTTTGTAAAGTGATGCGTGTTTCTTATTATAACATTAAAAACCTTTCATTTGGAGTACAGATTATGCCTGCAAAAACCAACCCTTCCTTTGCTCTACCTGCCCGTATGGATTTAGCGATCGATTCGCTATCCGATGTAAAAATTGCGGTGTTAATGTTTCCTTTTGCTAAGGAAGTCAAAGACTTTTGCCAAGATATTGAAAAAGTCTTGCGTAATAAAAATAAAATTTATGCACCGTACCGTCAATTAAATAATGCTATACTAGCTTGTAGCTCCACATTGACGCATGGCTTTGAATATTTAGAAACTGTAAATTACATTTCTCAGTATCGTGCTTTAGCTGTTGGTACAGGAGGAGAATTAAATATACCAACACGCGAACAAATACACGAACTGATTTATATCTGGGCGCAAACTTGGACAAAACAGTATTTAGAAAAAACAGGCAGTCAAGGCAATCGAGAGGAAATTAAATCTGCATGCGATCGCTTTCTAAAAGCCATAGATGGAATCCCTGAAAGTTGGCATTGGGAATCGATCGCACTTGAAACTTTAATTAAACATATTAACAGTCAAAATAGCTTGAGTTATCAAGCCATACCAAGTTTATTGGTAACTTTGTTGCACGAGCAAACCTGCACTATTTCTTCAGGAGATAAAGAACAAACTCTCAAATGGCGTAAAGTACAAGGAGGCAGTTCGACAAGAACAGGGTTACATCTAGTTAGTCAATTTGTTAAAGCAACTTATTTCGAGCAAGATTACAAAAAAAGTGATGAGGAAAATGCTAAAGAAAGAGAAGGTTATTTTGCTTATCGTTTAGATTTTCACGTGCAAACTCAAGCAGGAAAATTTCACTCAGAAGGTCATTTAAAGCCTTGGGTATTTATACACCTTAGCTGTCAAAGATACGCTCACGAACCTTTGGTAGATGCCAATCACGGGCGGAATATTTCAATCTTAATGGGCATGAATCAAGCTCGTTTAGATAATTATCCGATCGACTCAACCTTAGTTAGATTAACTATTGAAAATCAAGACAAAAAAAATTGGCAAGAACAATTACCAGATTTATTGACTGCATTTAAAGCGCGATCGCTTGCTGAGCCTCAAGAGATTTTAAACAAACCAATTGAATTTGGAAATTTAGATAATAAAGATGCTTGGAATAAAGATGAATATTATATCGTTCATGCTGAAGGCTATGAATACAAACACGAAGCGCAAAAAGGCAGAGGACACGGGCATTATATCAAAACAGGCTTTAGTTTAAAAGAACGTGCCGATATCACTAATAAAGTATTGCAATTACTAAACGGCGTATTAATTCCCGATCGCCCAATGGCATTCGATCGACCCGTACCTGCTGGTAAAAAACTGCCTTTAGCAATGAGCGATTACGAATTGCATCGCAAATCTTTAATTTCCTCTGCGCTCAAAAATTTAACAGAAGAAGCCAAGCAGCAATATCTCAAAGATAAGCAAAATGTTATGGCAGGTGCTATTAAACGAACAATGAATAGCAAACAGACATATTTATTTATAGTTTACTACGAAGAACACACTAAAACATTGGTTCGCCAGCAGTTACGTCAAGCTTTATTCTTGCAAGATGGTGATGATTTTCCAGCGCACATCAACGTTAAAAATGTTTTTTTTTATTAATGACCCAAGTCTCTTAGAAAAACTCCAGGTGTCTGGATTACCTTCTGATAACACTAATTTTGACGAGCAAATTAAGAAACAACATCAGTTAAAACGTCAAGCTTGGCAAAAATTCCTTCAAGAAAATGTCATTGCTTTAGTAGAGGCTAAAAGTAATTCCGAACTTTTTGCCATTATTGAGATTGGAACGAGTAAGGTAAAAGGAATACATCCTCAACAAAATATTCGCGGGGCAGTCAGAGAAGCTTGCGTGTTGGAGAATATTAATTCTCAAATGCTGCAAACAGTTAAACCAAATAAGCCAAAAGACCAAGAAAACCCACAAGACGATATAACTTATAGCAAATTGAATCAGGGAAGAGTATTAAACGCCGTATTAGATTTAACTTTGCGCCAAACAGGAACATTATACGGTTTACCGTCAGAAGTTTATCAAGTTGCAGCAATACCAGAAGATATTGCTCAACAATTAGATGTAATTGCTTTTTGTCGGATTCAAAAAAATAACTTTATCGGTAAAAATACGTTTCAATATGCAATAGCTGTACGGTTGGCTGCTACAGGTACAGTAGATGTTTTACTTCCTAACGATCGACAATGGATTCCTTATTCACAAGCGGGAATAGCAATTGGAAAATTATTTCATCAAGCACGAAAGAAAGATCGGGATAGTCTCAACCAAATTCAAATGAAAGGCGGACAATTAGTGAAATTTGTTGCTGACGTTTTAAGCCAACATCTGGAAAACCCCACTATTGCTTTAATTGAAGCTGATGTTTGGCGCAATGAACGCGATCGAGATGGAAATAACAATCAAGCTTGGTTTCAATTAAAGAATGAGTATTTATTTGAACAACGAGATATTCTCAACTTTAATCATGTACTAGGACACAATTGTCAATACCAAAGAGATGACGAAAATTTTGAAAAATTACTAGGTGTTGTTCGCATTCGCAGTAACCATGAAACTCCACAATATATAGCTAAGAGAACAACCTGGGACGAAGATTCTCCAACTTCAGATTTTACAAAGCTTAGTGGATTTCTAGATAAAACAATACCGAAATTATTACACTATTTTTCTATAGGTAAAATTCCCTTGACTCAGAAAGACCAAAATACTTCTCAAGCTAGAGAATTGTATAAAAGCGATCGCGATCGGGATGTGTATGCTGCCAATCTTCCCTACAAACATCAACAAATGCTCGAAATGCTGCCATTTTTTGTGCGTCGAGATTTTCAAACAGAAGACAATCTTACAGCACTTTGTCGAGTCCCGCATTTTCTAAGAATTTCGCCCGCATTTACAAGAGGAAATATTAGTCATCCATACCCAATGCACTTGGGAATAACATTGATTGAAGATTTTTTCTGTATTTTAGATCTGGAGTTATAGGAAAAGTTGATTATATCAGTTCACAATCTTTAATCTTGGTCTCATTTTCAATAGACTCAAAAAATTGCGAAATCTGTTCAGTAGATATGATGTGATAAACACTTTTACTACTTCGCGCCCGATCGATATATTCGCGATATCTTGGAGTCAAATATTTGTCACACAACCAAAGCACGCGGTACCTGCTAATCGAACTCTTTAATATTGGACTATTTTCAGGCCAGCCTTCGGGCGGTTTAAAGTGACCTGAGATCAGTCGTTTAGTCACCCACCAGAAATGCACGTATAGCGGTAGATCTACATAAACCAGAGTATCCGTCTCATCAAGTCGCAGCCATACGGTTTCCATGCAACCAAACCCGTCAATAATCCATTTGTCAGTCTGCAAAATTTCCTGATGGGCGCGCTTGTAGTCTTCCTGTGAAACCCCAACGCCGCCCGATCAATATTTAATCTTGTCCAAGACGTAAAGCGGCAGCCCAGTGATGTCCAATAATCTCTTGCTGAGAGTTGATTTACCGCCTCCAGCGCTGCCAAATACTGCTACTTTTTTCACAGCCACTCTCCTTTTAGCGTTACCAAAATTAATAGGATACAAGCCCCATCCTTAGCTTGACGGCTTTTCTATACTACAATAATTACGTAAAGTTTTTCCACGTCAATGATACTTTTAGAGTTTAAGGCTAAGGCAAAAACAACTCAATACGCTGCTGCAGATGAAGCGATTAAAACCGCTCAGTTTGTCCGCAAAAAATGTGTCCATTTTTGGATGGGCAACCGAGGTGTTGAACAAAAAGATATGTATCGTCACAATACAGCGTTGAGAGCCGAATATCCCTTTTTCAAAGCCTTAAACTCTCATGCTTGTCAAGTTGCAGATCTTACGGCATATATAGGGCAAAAAAGTGTGAGTAAGGTGCGAGGGCGAGCGATTGCTTTCTTACCCATTACCGATTACCCATTAACGGACATACCTCACTGCCCTTGAGAAGGGCTATAATTAGGTTCAAGTCAGTCCTGTTTTAGATATTTCTCAGTCCCCCACCGGCGATCGCCGTTAAAATGGCTACGCCAAAAGCTAGCCGATACAACACAAATATCCACGTTTTTTGAGTTTGCAGGAACTTCATTAGCCACGCGATCGACAAATAAGAAAACACAAATGATGAAATCGTTCCCACTATCAAAGCTGCAACTCCTGCATCGCCGATTCCTTGCCCCAAATTACCCTTTAATTCCACTAATCCAGCCAGAGTAATTGCCGGAATTCCCAATAAAAAAGAAAACCGCGCGGCGGCAGGCCTTTCCAATCCCATAAACAATCCTGCTGTTAGGGTGGAACCCGATCGCGAACACCCCGGAATCAATGCGATTGCTTGAGCTAATCCCATCAAAATACCGTCTAAGACAGTTAACTTTTCATAATTGCGATTGCGCTTGCCAATTTTTTCTGCTATTGCTAAAAGTAGCGACATGACGATCGAAGCAATAGCAATGCTGGCCAAACTTCTGAGTGGCGAGTTGTCAAAATCTGGAACCAATGCCTTGATTAGCAGCCCAAAAAATACTATAGGTATTGTTCCCAAAACCAGTCCCACAGCCATTTGAAACTCATGCGATTTGTAGTTGCGCTGCACCAAGGCTTCTACTGCACCAACAGTTATATTTGTCAAGTCTTTCCAGAAGTACCAAAGCACGGCAATAATGCTGCCCAACTGAATAACAGCAGTATAAGCAACTCCGGGATCGCCCCATCCCAGGGCGATCGGCACTACCTTTAAATGAGCGCTGCTGCTGATGGGCAAAAACTCTGTTAATCCTTGTACAATTCCTAAAACAAGCGCCTGCACTATATTAATTTGAGCAGACCCGGAAACATCAGCAGCGGGCGTTTGGGCGAGGAGTGCATCAAGCAAAGCTATCATTAGTTGTAAATTCCCAGTTGTCAGTTTCTAGTAATCAGTTGAATTTAATATCTTGCACCCTTCTGGGAAGCTAGAAGCCCACCCCACCACAAATAAATTTTATTGTGGCGCGGACAGTTCCAGTCCGCCCCTGAAAAGTCGATCGCACATAGTGATCTTCGGTCTGTAGAATCGCCTTGTCGATCGCCACTATCAGCAATTTACGATCGTCGAGCCGAAACTACTTTAACCTACTCAAGAACATTTGCCTACATTTTGCTGATAAACTTAGGAAAGTTTTTGCATCTGATTTCGCTTTTGTTACAGCAACTGCCCACAACCTATGATATTTTCTGAGAACAAAAATTCAATTGTTACTGCTGCTTCTGGCATCCACTGGCTGAGGCGAATCTTGTCAGCCAGTCTTTTAACAGTGGCGATCTCACTTAGCTTGATACTGCTAACCGGCACGCCACCAGCCTTAGCAACTCTCACCGACGATCGCTTCGATGGTACAATCTTTGCCCTCTACGCCGGCAACGGTTCCCTAGTTCCTCCTAAAGTCAAGCTTGTAGATTCTTTCAAACGTCATAAACCCGTACTGTTAGTTTTTTATACTGATGACAGCAGCGACTCGAAGCAATATGCGATCGTCGTCTCTCAACTCCAGGAATTTTACGGCCGCGAAGCCGATTTTATGCCCATAAGCATTGACTCTTTGCCTCCGCAACCGTCACCAGAACTTACCGAACCGAGCCATTATTACGAAGGTTTCGTACCTCAAACTCTCATCCTAGACCAATCGGGAAAAGTCGTTTTTAATGAGAAAGGACAAATACCATTTGAACAGGTAGATGATGCTTTTCGGAAAGTATTTGACTTGCTGCCCAGAGAAAAATCAATCCCCCTCAAACGCCGTGTTGTGAACGAACTAAACGTCGAATTATCGAAGTAAAATATTGCAATAAGAGGACACGGCAGTGCCGTGCCCATACCCGGATTAATTGTATGGAAACTGCACTACCGTGTCCTGATCCTGGGTAAAATTAATTCCAATAGTATCGGATTTGATATAACAGCTATTCAATCAATTCAATATCAAAAATGCAGTCAGTAATCAAAGTTTTATTAATGGTAGTTTTGACTGTGTTGTTAGTTTTAGAAACAGCAGAAATCGGGCGATCGATAATTAGCGCTTTTCCTGACAGCAGTTCCCGCAAACCTTTAGCTTTAAATCAATATACAGGTGTCGCCTATCTCGATTCGGCTTCCTGTACTGGTTCGCTGCTAACGGGAGGGTTGTACCTTCTCACGGCGGCCCACTGTCTGAATGAAGGCGGAGTTAAAGTTCCTGCTGAAACGGCAATTAAAGCAATTTTTAAATTGCCTAGGGGTGAAGTTAGCATCCCCGTTAGCAAATATTATATCCATCCGGGCTGGACTGGTTACGAATCGGAAGTTGGCAACGATATTGCTATTTTAAAGCTAAAAAGGATCGCGCCGCCAAGGATCGAACAGTACGAGATAAATAGAAACAAAAATGAAGTCGGGAAAGTATTGACAAAAGTTGGATACGGGTATATAGGTTTAGGTGCAAAGGGACAAGATGAAAATTCTAATTCTGAGGCGAAAAGATATAGCGGACAGAATCGGTATGATGCTTTAATTGATGTTTTGAAAGATGCTACAGAATCAGATATGTCGGAATTGGTTTTGGGAAGTCAATTAATCTTTGATTTTGATGCGGGAACTAGCGAACACGATGCTTTGGGGAGGCATTTTCCGAGATTGCGCGATCGAGGTTTGGGGAAAAATGAGATAGCTACGGCTAGCGGAGATTCCGGCGGGCCTTCGTTTGTCGAGGGCAAGATTGCGGGGATTAGTTCTTGGGGTTATAGCGATCGGGGATTTTTCAAAACAAACATCGCCGATATTGATAAAATTGAGGGCAATGGCAGTTTCGGGGAAATTTCCGGCGACACGCGGGTATCGTTTTATGCTAATTGGATTGACAAGATGACCCAAAATCCATCCTAGGAATTTTTAAAATTTCTACTAAATAAAAAGCTTAGCGCCTTAACGCCATGCTGCCAACAATTAATAAGTTTTATCAATTATATCACGATCGTTTCAATCCCTCAAGTGTCAGGCAAAATAGATCAGAACCGTTTAACTTCAAATCATGACCAAAACCTTAATTCCCGTAATTCTCGCCGGCGGTAAAGGCGAACGTTTCTGGCCGCTGAGTCGCAAACAGCGGCCCAAGCAGTTTTTGAGTCTCGACGGTAGCGGCAAGAGTTTGCTGCAAGCAACTGCCGATCGACTATTAACATTAGGTAACGGTTGGGACGATTTGTGGGTGGTAACGTCGGAAATGTTGGCTGCGGGGGTTCGCGAACAGTTGCCGCTGTTACCACCGGAAAATTTGCTGGCGGAACCGGAGGGGCGGGATACTGCGCCAGCGGTGGCCTGGACTGCTATAGAAACTGGCAAGCGTTACGGTGAGGATGCGGTAGTTGGTTTTTTCCCCGCGGATCACTGGATTGGGGAACCACAGGAGTTTATCAAGACTTTAGAGGCGGCGGCCCAGTTGGCGAAAAATCAGGATGCGATCGCCACTTTGGGAGTCAAGCCGAGTTATGCTTCGACTGGTTACGGCTACATCGAACAAGGCGAGGAAATTGGGAGTTTTGGTGGTTTTCCAGCCTATCGGGTGGCGAGATTTACCGAAAAGCCCGATCGCACAACTGCTGAAGAATTTGTAGCCAGCGGCAAGTTTAGTTGGAACGGCGGAATTTTTGTCTTTCGAGTTGGAACTGTCTTGACAGAATTGCGAAATCATGTACCGGAAATGATGGCAGCTTTGGAAGCAAAAGGCGCGCAGGCTTACTCGGAATTACCCAAAATTAGCATCGATTACGCCCTGATGGAGAAGACGCAAAAAGCCTGTGTTCTGCCCGTAGGCTTTAGCTGGGACGATTTGGGAGATTGGAATGCGATCGGTCGTTTGCTGCAAGGAGATAAACCCAATGTCGAGTTAGCAAAACACGTCGGAATTGATACCAAGGGCGGCATTTTTTATGCAGCAGATGAGAATGAGGTGATTGTCACCATTGGTTTAGAAGATGTCGTAGTTGTCAGAGATGGCAATGTGACTTTGATTGTGAAAAAGGACAGGACGCAGGAGATTAAACAGGTTATTAAGGTGTTGGGAGAAGATGAGAAATTGAAAGATTTGCTGTGAAGGTGAGATGAGGCCGCACGACACGGATTCTGATGGCGGATACACCAAATATTCATCACTGTTGATCCAGGCATTCCTTTTTGAATCTGTGTTGTGCCTTACTATTTACTTTATTTACAGAATTTCTTCTAAATTCAACACAAAACCAGGCAGTACATCTTCCCCTGATAGAGTCGCAGGATTTTCGATAATTTCAACATCTTGACTGGGGCGATAAATTTCTACCCGCCGATTTTGCCTGTCAATTAACCAACCCAATTTAGCACCGTTATCTATATATTATTGCATTTTCTCTTGAAGTTTTTTCAAGGAATCAGTCCGAGAACGCAACTCAACAACAAAATCGGGACACAAAGGAGCAAAACTGTCTTTTTGTTCGGGTGTTAAAGCATCCCAGCGTTCTTTTTTGACCCAAGAGGCATCAGGAGATCGATCGGCACCATTGGGGAGCCTAAAGCCTCCAGAAGAGTCGAAGGCAACTCCTAGATTATTTTGCCGGCTCCAGGCTCGAAGTTGATACGATAGATCCAGATTGCGCTTGCTAGTTTCACTGCCTGTCGGTGGCATAATAATTAATTCCCCTGATGCTGTACGTTCAAATTGATAATCGCGGTTGTGCTGACAAAGCTGAAAAAATTGCTCGTCAGTTAAGTTGATGGATAATTCGATCGAGTTGGTAGGGAATTGGATGGCAATCATGTCTCTTATACGTTATTAAACACATTGAGAATCGGGTTTGTAATAACTTACTCATTCAAGTCTCTGACACATCTTTTCAAGTCAATAAATTTAATTATAAAAATATCATGTCTGCTTTGACTGTATCTTACTATGAAGAACAATGCCACGGCCAAAGACCGATCGCCCCCACACCCCAAAATTCGTGAAGCAAAGCTATCCCGTAGGGAATCGCACCCTTTCGCCCAAGTTATTCCCCAAGACACTGGTCAGCCCGGTCAACAGCGCTATCCTAGTAGTTATATAGCCCTTAAACCCGATCGACCCGGAGGCCCCTTGTTTAGCCTAGTTCAAAACACTTCTCGCAAAGGAGAAATTCTAGAGGTCGTCTTCCGCAACGGTTGGGACTACATGAAAAGCCTCCTAACCGGCCGCAAAACCGACGCACCCAGTCTCCCAACTCCAGCAGTTCTCCGCAATATCCTCGTCGAATTAGGCCCAGTATTTGTCAAATTGGGTCAATTGCTGAGCACCCGTCCCGACCTTTTACCGGCCACCTACATCGAAATCCTCTCGACGCTACAAGCGGAAGTGCCGCCCGTACCGTGGTCGCAAGTAGAAGCAATCGTCCGCCAGGAACTCACACAATCTCTCGAAAATACCTTCGCTAAATTTAACACTCAAGCCGTCGCTGCAGGTTCGATCGCCCAAACCCACAAAGCTACTTTAAAAGACGGCCGCGAAGTCGCCCTCAAAGTTCAGCGCCCCGGTATTGAGATTGTCATCGAACAAGACATCGCCGTACTCCGAGGTTTGGCAGAACTTGTCATGCTCACAGACTTCGGTCAACAATACGATATTGTCGCCTTAGCTGAAGAATTTGCGATCGCCCTGCGTGCAGAACTAGACTTCATTCAAGAAGCCAGCTATACAGACGAACTACGTCGCAATTTATCTAAAAGTAAATGGTTTGACCCCACACAAGTTGTCCTACCAGAAATTAACTGGGAGTTAACTACAAAAAAACTCTTAGTAATGGAGTGGCTGAACGGAGTCCCGATTTTGTTAGGCGATTTGCAAGGAATTCGCCACCAAGGAGATATAAATGCCGAACGCGAAGAAATTACAACGCTGCTTTGCCGCGTTTTCTTCCAGCAGTTGTACATCGACGGATTCTTTCACGCAGACCCGCATCCCGGCAATTTATTTTATCTCAAAGATGGCCGGATAGCTTTGCTAGACTGCGGCATGGTCGGCAGATTAGACCCGCGAACTCAGCAAAATTTGACAGAAATGTTGCTGGCAATTGTCGATTTAGATGCTCAGCGCTGCGCTCAATTAACATTGGAAATGGCAGAATTTGCTCAGCCGAAAAGTTTAGCTGTTCTCGAGAACGATTTGGCTCGAATGCTACGCAAGTATTACAATGTGAGCTTGTCGCAAATGAACTTGTCGGAAATTTTTTATGAGGTGCTGGAAATCACCCGCAAAAATAAAATTCGACTGCCCAGCAATCTCGGTTTGTATGCAAAAACTCTAGCTAATTTGGAGGGACTGGCGCGCTCTTTTAATCCCCGATTTAATATTGTAGAGCAGGTCAAACCGCTGATGACCGATATGTTTCGGCGTCAGTTATTAGGAGACGATCCGATCCAAGCTCTGCTGAGAACTGCCCTGGATCTCAAAAGCTTATCTTTGCAATCTCCGCGACAGGTGGAAGTGCTTTTAGACCGAGTTACTTCGGAAACTTTGAAGTGGAACTTGACCCTAAAAGAACTCGACCCGCTGCGTCGCACTCTGGGGGATTCTGCGAACCGACTTTCTTTTAGTATTGTCGTGGGTTCGCTGATTGTAGGGGCGGCAATTATTTCTTCTAACGCACAAACTCCTCAGCTATCTTTTCTGAGCACTGGTTTGTTTGGGGCGGCGAGTTTTTTGGGTTTGTGGTTAGTTATTAGTATTATGCGATCCGGCCGTTTGCGGAGTTAATTGTCAAGGAGAAATAGGGAAAATCATGAGAGATCTAGCCTTTCTCAATTTTCGTGAGGTACACAGGCGACCAATTCCCGCTCGGATTGCCATTCGCAGAGATATCTTGAAATTATCTGCGTTAATCTGTGTTTATCTGCCTTAATCTGCGGTTTTCCTATCTACCGCACTGTTGCCGAGAAAGGCTATAGCATCCTCAACTATTAAGCAACATCTCTGACTTAAGATAGGCGATCGCCCCCAGCAGCCAAGTCTAAGCTAGAAATTGTTCCATAAACCTAATTGAGGAAAAAAAGATGAGTAGCGGTCACGCCAGCCATAAAGGCTCTTCCACAAAACCCAATACCAACACTAACGGTCAAATTACATCCCCTGAAGACCAACCCGCTGACCCGCTAAATCAAGAAACATCCGGTTATCCGTTCCATAACGAAGCAATGGAAAATCCTGTTGCCACCGCGCGGCCCAAGGAAGAGGCTGATTCTCGCCAAGAACAGCAATAGTTATGTCGATTAAATTGGCATCGATATGCTATCTGCGACGCGGTTGATTAGAGGTTTGATAAAAATTAGGTTTGTACTAATTACATCTTGCACTTCCAGAGTCCGCCAGCGATTTCAATCTCTGCCGGACTCTTTAGGCAGGTTCAGTAGTACCTAAAAACTTCAAGACTAAAAACTCAAGTCCTTACGAAAAACCTATTTAACATAAAATTAAAGTTAGGGATTATTGCTAAATGAGCGAGATTAACAAAGTAGTGGAACAGGAAAAATTGCCGGAATTGGGATTAGTCTGTATTACAACATCCGATGCAGTGCGCTTTCGCACTGTCACCAGGAAGCGACTTTTACAGCTTTCGGAAACTGAACAAGAAAAAGTATTACGCGAGCTTTATACAGACAACTTAAAACGCCTTGACAAAGCGATCGACTTCTGTTCAGCTAATCAGATTAAGCTGTACCGGATGACTTCTGCACTGTTCCCTTTTGCAGATACAGATTTGGGGGAAGCAGTGCTACACTCTATGACTGAGGAATTGCGGACTACGGGCGATCGCGCAATTTCCCTCAACATCCGCTTGGTACTCCACCCCGATCAATTTGTCGTCCTCAGTTCCGACAAGCTTTCTGTGGTTGAAAACAGCATTAAAATTCTCGCGACTCATGCTTTAATTTTAGATATGTTGGGACAGCCCCGATCGCCCCTGGCACTGATGAACATTCACGGCGGCAAGAGCGATCGCACTTCGCAACTCAAATCAGTAATCCGCGATTTACCCGAATCAATTCGATCGCGCTTAACCTTTGAAAATGACGAATACGCTTACAGTTCCTCGGAAATTTTAGAAGTTTGTCTCGATACCGGCGTACCAATGGTTTTTGACGCCCACCACCACGTCATTCACGAACATTTAGAAACTTACGACGATCCCAGCGTTGCCGAAATGCTTGCAGCAGCCCGCACAACTTGGTCTGTTCCTGAATGGCAATTAGTACACATATCGAATGGCAGAGAATTTTTTGCCGATCCCCGCCACAGCGATTTAATTACAGAAATGCCTAATTGTTATTATCAGGCTCCTTGGATTGAAGTAGAAGCTAAATTTAAAGAATTAGCTATTGAAAAGTTGCGCGCCGAATGGTTGTCTGCGAATGTTCCACAATTTAGCAATGTGTCGTAGGGGGGGGTTTTACAAACCATCTTTGCCTAACACCAATAATCTCGAAAACCCGCCCCGCCCAACGTTAAATCGCAATCTACGTTTTTGTTAAAACCAATTATAAATTATGTGTGGACGATACACTTTAACTACTTCAGGTCAAATCATCGCCGAATTCTTCAAACTGTCGGAAGTTCCCGACATCAAACCGCGATACAATATCGCCCCAACTCAATCAGTTGCCACAGTAACAGTTGAAAAAGAAAAAATGCAGCGACAGTTTCAATTTATGCGCTGGGGTTTGATTCCAAGTTGGGCAAAAGACATGAAAATGGGCAGCAAGATGATCAATGCGCGATCGGAAACTGTAGCCGAAAAACCTGCTTTTCGCAGCGCCATCAAGCACAGGCGATGTTTGATAGTCGCTGACGGTTTCTACGAATGGCAACAGCAGGGAAAGAACAAACAGCCTTACTATTTTCAAACGGCAGACGGCGAACCTTTTGCTTTTGCAGGTTTGTGGGAAAATTGGGAATCTCCAGAAAAAGAAAACATTGTATCTTGCAGTATAATTACTACCGCTGCTAACGAAACAGTCCAGCCGCTGCACGATCGAATGCCTGTGATTCTTCCCGACAGCGATTGGGAACAGTGGCTAGATCCTGCTGTTAAAAATGCTCAGGAAGTTTTGCCTTTGTTAAAGCCCTATGCTTCCGAAGCCATGAAAGCAAAGGCGGTAAGTGCGATCGTCAACAGTCCAACTAGAGACAGTCCCGAATGTATTAGCGATCGGCAATAAATCATTGCAGCGGAGAAAACCGAGATAGTTTGAGTTATGATATAAAATGATGTTTGAGTTGTAGCTGTGGTTTTATAAGGATCAGTTTAACTCAGTTGTTATGTACTCAAACATTTTTTAAATCTTAACATCAGTTAGAAGACCAAAAATATGATCGGATACGTTACACTCGGTACCAACGATATTGAAACGGCAGCCAACTTTTATGATGCTTTGCTTGCTGAAATTGGCGCTAGACGATTCATGGAATTCGACGGATTTATCGCATGGAGCGTTTCTCCAGAGGGACCAGCACTTGCTATTACAAAACCCTTTGATGGTAACAGAGCAACTGTTGGCAATGGAGTAATGATAGCTCTTCAAGTTGACAGTCCCGAAAAAGTCAACTTAGTTTATAACAAAGCGATCGAACTTGGGGCTAAGGATGAAGGAGCGGCGGGGCCAAGAGGCGTGTTGCCGGGGTTTTATGCGGGATATTTTCGCGATCTTGATGGGAATAAGCTGAACGTGTTTTGTATGACTGAGCCAAACACTTAAGATTTTTATTTTTCGTGAGGCTATCAGAAAAAAAGCTCTTTCCGATAGTTAGCTATTAGTTATCAATCCATAAATAAGAGTTGATAACTAATAACTAATAACTAAGGACTAAATTAACTGTCGTAAATCCGCGCTTCAGCAGCCTCTGGATTTTCCTCGCAATACTCGTCAAAAGCCGTTTTTTCAAGCTTCATCGATCGCTGGTGAGAAGCCTCAGCCTGCATTTCCTCTACAATATCCCACGCTACCGCACACTCTCTAGAAGTAGCGCCTTTCTCGGCACAGATAGTTCTGGCATCCGCGATCGCCTGTTCGATTTGTTCGTCAAATAAAATACTCTTCGGCTTCTCAAGAAAATCGCTTTTTGTCAATATATCCGTGACAGAAATAATGCCCACTAGCTCGTCCTTAATCACCGGCGCCCGGCGGATGCGGGTATTGGCGAACAACCTAGCCACATATTCCACGCCCAAGTCAGGATTCACCGTGATGCACGGTTTGGTCATAATCTCGAAGACGCGGACTTTTTTCGGGTCTACTCCGTAGGCTGCTACTTTATAGACAATATCCGTTTCTGTGACAATGCCGTAGGCATCTTGTTCGTGGCGGCGTTCTACAATCAACGCGCGCAAACACAAATCGTTCATCATCGCCACCGCTTCAGCTACAGTTGCCGAACCGCGAATGGTAACAACATCTGTGGTCATAATGTCTTGGGCTTTCATCATCATTTTTTATTGCTTCCCGCTGATAAAGTTTACTACGTCCCGATTTGGGGCTGTCCATTTGATTTGTGATCCTCATTAGGACTTACCCTCAGAAACCCGGTTTCTACCAAAATGTTGGGTTTATTTATATCTTGCACCATTGTCAATTAGCCTTTTATGACCAGGCTTTTCGGCCTGTTCCACAATAAAATTTATCTTGGGTGGAACGGGCCCCAGAGCCCGTTAAGCGAGAATGGTGGAAGATGTGAGGTTTAGTAACGATAAATCCGGTCTAGCAACCAGGTCTCTGAGAAATCGTGGGATCGCAAACTAATCATAAAACCTTTAACGGCATTCGGGATGACAAGTTGCCTGACACAGCCCCTCGCTCCGAACCTCTGGAGTCCGCGATTTAGCGCTCAGAGGGCAGGGCTGTTCCATTCTCTTGTAGGGGCCGTGCCCCCGTGCCGGCCCTCTTGGTCGGATCTTTGAGCTGGTTGGGATCAGATTTTCCAGCCCCAGTCTCAAAGAAGCAAAAGTTAACACAAACTAAGCCACTGCTTGCGCTCGCACAGATCCCCGCCTCTGATAAACTTGATTGCTGGGAGTGCAAAAGAGCACAAGGCACGCATCAGCAGTTGAGAGGATCTAGTTCGTGGACAATGTAATCGGTTTAGAGATTATCGAAGTAGTTGAGCAGGCAGCCATCGCCTCCGCTCGCTTGATGGGCAAAGGCGAGAAAGACGAAGCCGACAGAGTGGCTGTAGAAGCCATGCGGGAGCGCATGAACAAAATTCATATGCGCGGCCGCATCGTGATCGGCGAAGGCGAGCGCGATGACGCACCAATGCTTTACATCGGTGAACAAGTAGGTATTTGTACCCGCGAAGATGCCAAAGATGTCTGCAACATAGATGAATTGATCGAAATTGACATCGCTGTTGACCCCTGCGAAGGTACTAACCTGGTCGCTTACGGTCAAAACGGTTCGATGGCAGTTTTGGCAATCTCTGAAAAAGGTGGTTTGTTTGCGGCACCGGATTTCTACATGAACAAATTGGCTGCTCCTGCGGCTGCTAAGAATCATGTAGATATTCGCAAAACGCCGACTCAAAACCTCAAAATTATCTCTGATTGTCTCGGCCGCAGTATTGAAGATTTGGTGGTGGTGGTCATGGATCGCCCCCGACACAAAGATTTAATTAATGAAATTCGGCAAGCGGGTGCAAGAGTTCGGCTGATCAGCGACGGCGACGTTTCGGCAGCGATTTCTTGCGCGTTTTCTGGTTCCAACATCCACGCACTTATGGGTATTGGCGCAGCACCGGAAGGTGTGATTTCCGCAGCAGCAATGCGCTGCTTGGGCGGTCACTTCCAAGGGCAGTTAATTTACGATCCGGCTGTTGTAAAAACTGGTTTGATCGGTGAAAGCAAAGAGAGCAATATCGCTCGACTTAAAGACATGGGCATCACAGACCCAGACAAGATTTACAATGCTGAAGAGTTGGCATCTGGAGAAACAGTTCTGTTTGCAGCTTGCGGGATTACTCCCGGAACGCTGATGGATGGAGTTCGCTTCTTTGGCGGTGGCGCTCGCACTGAAAGTTTGGTAATTTCTTCTCAGTCGAAAACTGCTCGGTTTGTGGATACAATCCATATGTTTGACCAGCCGAAATCTTTGCAATTGAATTAGTGATTAGTTAGTGGTTAACAGTTAAATGTTAACAATTAACAGTTAACGGTTAACAGTCACCGATGATTAGCAATTAGCGATAAACTAAGAACTAATAACAGGTGACTGTTAACAACTAAGAAAGAAATAGTGACAAATCACAGATATGAATATTGCAGTCGTAGGTCTCAGCCACAAAACAGCGCCGGTAGAAGTTCGCGAAAAACTAAGCATTCCAGAACAGAAAGTTGAAGCGGCGATCGCCCAATTGCGCGGCTACCCGCACATTCAAGAGGTTGCCATCCTCAGCACTTGCAACCGCTTAGAGATTTATATTGTTACCAGCGAGTCGGAGCCTGGTGTGCGAGAGGTTATTCAGTTCCTTTCAGAATGCAGTAAAGTTCCTTTGCAGTCTTTGCGCCCTCACCTGTTTATTTTGCTGCACGAAGATGCGGTGATGCACTTGATGCGAGTGGCTTCTGGCCTCGACAGTTTGGTGCTCGGAGAAGGACAAATTTTGGCTCAGGTAAAACAAACTCACAAACTCGCCCAGCAGTACAAAGGTGTAGGCAGAATTTTAGAGCGCTTGTTCAAGCAAGCTCTCACAGCAGGGAAGCGAGTTCGCACGGAAACTAGCATCGGTACCGGTGCAGTTTCTATCAGTTCGGCGGCGGCAGAATTGGCTCAAATGAAAGGTCAGCATTTAGCAAGCAGCAAAATTGCGATTATCGGTGCTGGTAAAATGTCGCGGCTTTTGGTGCAGCATTTGCTATCAAAAGGAGCTAGCCATATTTCGATTGTTAACCGCTCTGTGCGGGGCGCCCTGGAGTTGGCAGGTCAGTTTAAAGATGCTGAATTGCACCTGTATCAGCTCTCGGAAATGATGCAGATAATTGCCAGTTCTGACTTAGTTTTTACTAGTACCGCAGCTACCGAGCCACTGTTAAATAAAGCTAAATTGGAAGCGGTTTTAGACCCGAATCGCCCTTTGATGTTGGTGGATATTTCTGTGCCACGCAACATTGACTCGGATGCGAACGAACTCGCTAATGTGCGATCGTTTAATGTGGACGACTTGAAAGCAGTGGTAGCTCAAAATCACGAAAGCCGCCGCAAAATGGCAATGGAAGCTCAGGGCTTGCTGGAACAGGAAGTAGAGGCTTTTGATCTCTGGTGGCGCAGTCTGGAAACGGTTCCTACTATTAGCTGTTTGCGGGATAAGATAGAATTGATTCGGGAACAAGAGTTAGAAAAAGCTTTATCGCGTCTGGGTTCGGAATTTTCGGAGAAACATCAAGACGTGATTGAATCTTTAACAAGGGGGATTGTGAATAAGATTTTGCACGATCCGATGGTACAATTGCGAGCTCAGCAGGATATTGAGGCGCGGCGACAAGCGATGCAAACTTTGCAAACACTGTTTAATTTGGATGTGGATGTCAATCAGCAGTACAGCTAGTTTGTCATTAGTCATTGGTCATTAGTCATTAGTCAGTTGACAGGAAAGCAGTTAGCCGTTGACTGGAAAGCAGGAGTCATATTATGCCCGGTCAATTACCATGAATAAAAATGCCTCCAACCCTTGCGGCCAAAGCATCATTCGGGAGGGTAAATTGCTCGAACCTGATATCAGTTATCATTCAACCAATAACTAATGACTAATAACTAATGACTAATAGGCGAATTTGTCAAATAATCCTACTGATTGCGGTGCTATGGCTGGTTTTTGAATTAGCCTCCCGCATTGCGGCAGAAATTCTCTGGTTTCAGGAAGTTGGATATCTTCAGGTTTTTCTGTTAAAGCTGAAAACTCAAGGGTTGCTGGGGACGATCGCAATTGCTGTTTCTTCTGTCTTTTTGCTGGGAAATTTGGCTTTAGCCCGCCGCCTGCAAAATCCTGCAGAAGAAATGAAATTGCCGGTTGTGGGGGCGCTATTCGCTTCACTGGGGGCGAACAACACGGGGAAGAATACCCGGAAGAATTACGAAATACCTGTTGCTAAATCCCCAATTAGCTTTTCCTGGCTGCTGTTGGCAGTATTCGGATTGAGTTCGATCACAACTTTTATAATAATTCACTGCGGGCTGTTAGCTGCAAACAGCCTCACCTATTTCGGTATAGCGGGCAATTTACCTCCACCGCCCGTGCAGTTGGGAATTGAGTCAATCCAGCAAATAGCGGTGCAGCTATTTTCTCGCTGGTGGCAGTTAGGCTTGCTGCTGGGGACAATGTTAGCTGTGGTAATTAAGCCTGATTTTTGGCTGCGGGCGATCGCCCTTTTTCTCAGTTTGGCTATCGGGCTGATTGCCGCCAGTCGCTGGACAAATGTTTTGCAATATTTTTACCCTATTAATTTTAACACAACCGACCCTCTTTTTAATCAAAATATTAGCTTTTATGTATTTATTTTGCCAATCTTAGATTTGCTAGGATTCGGGCTGACAGTCGTATTTTTGTACAGTTTAGTATCTTGTGCTTTAACATATTTGCTATCGGGAAATAGCCTGAGTCAAGGGAGATTTTTGGGGTTTTCTCGATCGCAGCAGCGGCACTTGTACGGGTTGGGTGCAGCTTCCATGCTAGCTATTGCAGTGCGCTACTGGTTGGGGCGCTATGAATTGCTGTATGCGCGGGGAGACGTTACTTACGGGGCAAATTATGCTGACGTGATGGTGCGGCTGCCCTCCTATGGATTTTTGAGTATTTTGGCGGGGGCGATCGCATTTTTGATGCTGTGGCAGGTTTACCAATTCAAAATTAAGAATGAACTCATAAAAAAAATTCTTTTAGCATGGGTGGCTTTAACTCTTGTGGGAGGTTGGCTGCTGCCACAAATTGTGCAGCAACTCATAGTTCAACCTAACGAACTAGCACGAGAACAGCCGTACATTCAGCGCAGCATTGCCTTTACTAAAGAAGCCTTTGACCTCAGCACAATCGAGATAAAAACATTCGATCCCGCCGGACAACTTACTTATGCCGACTTAGAAAAAAATCAACTTACTATTAGCAACATCCGCCTGTGGGACAAGCGACCGCTGCTGCAAACCACCCGACAGTTACAGCAAATCCGACCATATTATACATTTCCTGATGCCGATATAGATCGCTACACAATCAAAAATGAAAAAGCGCAAAAGGGAGATTCGGACAGCCAACAAGTGTTTCTGGCAGCGCGGGAATTAGATTACACAGCAGTTGCCCCCGATGCTCAAACTTGGGTGAACGAACACCTAGTTTACACTCACGGTTACGGCTTTACTCTTTCTCCCGTAAACAGAGTCGGTGTCGGCGGTTTACCCGATTATTTTGTCAAAGATATTGGAGTAGCAGCCCAGAAAGGAGAGACTGCTTTGGAAGTAACTAGCGATCGAATTCGAGCTAGTATTCCGATCGGCTACCCGCGCATTTACTACGGCGAAATCACCGATACAGACGCGATGGCGCCCACAAAAGTCAAAGAATTCGACTACCCCAGCGGCGAAGACAATGTTTACAATACTTACAACGGTAGGGGCGGAATTGCGATCGGTTCTCTGTGGCGGCGCTGGCTGTTTGCTAATTATCTCAAAAATTGGCAAATGGCACTAACGCGCAATTTTACCCCAGAAACTAAATTACTGTACCGCCGAAATATTAATAAAAGAGTCCGGGCGATTGCTCCTTTTTTGCGGTACGATTCTGACCCGTATTTAGTAGTAGCCAACGCCAATCTTAGCCATGATGATATAGAAAAAGAAAAAGATAAAACTAGCAACAAGATTAAACCTTCACCCTCGGCTACTGATAAATCTCCCAACTATCTTTACTGGATTATCGATGCCTATACAGCGAGCGATCGCTATCCATATTCTGACCCCGGAAATCATGAGTTTAACTACATCCGCAACTCCGTTAAAGTAGTGATTGATGCCTACAATGGGTCTGTTGACTTCTACGTTGCCTATCCCTCCGATCCGATTATTAACAGTTGGATGGCTATCTTTCCAGGACTCTTCAAACCCCTAGACAAAATGCCTCCGGCTCTCCGCAAACATATCAGATATCCAGTAGATTTGTTAAGCATTCAATCAGAACGCTTGCTAACTTATCATATGGAAGACCCGCAAGTATTTTACAATCGGGAGGATTTGTGGCGAGTTCCCAATGAAATTTATGGCAGCGAACAGCAGCCCGTAGCACCGTATTATTTGATTATGAAGCTGCCAACGGAAACAGTAGAAGAATTTATTTTGCTGCTTCCATTTACACCAGTAAGTCGTAACAATTTAATTGCTTGGATTGCAGGGCGATCCGATGGTAGCGAATACGGAAAATTGCTCTTGTATCTGTTTCCCAAACAGCGATTAGTTTACGGCCCGGAACAAATTGAAGCTTTAATTAACCAAGATCCAGTTATTTCTGAACAAATATCTCTCTGGAATCGCCAGGGATCCAAAGCACTTCAAGGAAACTTATTAGTAATTCCCATAGAACAATCTTTACTGTATGTGGAACCTCTTTACTTAGAAGCCGAACGCAATAGTTTGCCAACTTTAGTCAGAGTTATTGCTGTCTACGAAAACCGCATTGTCATGGCAGAAAATCTTGAATTGGCACTCAAGGCACTTTTTCAGCAACAATCTACTAATAAACCGATCATTATTCGACCTGTGGAAGGAACAGCACCAGCTTTAAATAGTCAATGATATCAATTCCGATTGCACTCATCATGATTGTTGAGTGTTGGCTGTTGACTTTTGGCTGTTGACTGTTGACTGTTGACTGTTGACGGGCGGGTCGAAAAACTGAATGGTTGAGTGTTAAGTGTTGACTCGATTTTATTATTTCTATGCAACCCGAAACGATATAAATTACTGCGATTTATGTTCGCTAGCAGCCTTGATATCCTGCCACCAAACATCGACATAGGGCCACATCAATCTCTCGTCTGCTCCAGAATCTAGTTTCACTGTCACCTCATAACGGTTAATATGCGTGAGCTCGCCTGTTTTGCCATTCAAGTGCAATTGTTGGGGATTGTCGGTGATAATTTCTACCCTTTGATTCAACAGTGGCAGCATCTGGGTAGAAGAACCCTGAAACGGATTTTTGCCTTTGATCACATAGCCACCAATCAAAAACAAGTACATTGAAGCTAAAAAAAATACTGTACATAAACCCACAATTACCAGTGTCTTTTGTTGTGAAAAACTGGTATAAACGCTCGTATATCCTACTATCATAGTTCCAAAAAACAACAAATTTGGCAGGTACAGCC
The DNA here is from genome assembly GCF_036700965.1 of Microcoleus sp. Pol8_D6. Taxonomy (NCBI): domain Bacteria; kingdom Bacillati; phylum Cyanobacteriota; class Cyanophyceae; order Oscillatoriales; family Microcoleaceae; genus Microcoleus; species Microcoleus sp. Pol8_D6. The sequence goes on from NZ_JAUBPW010000038.1 coordinate 51,756, forward strand.
CATCTTCCAGAAACACGCTACCAAAAAAAATGAGGGCTATCTGAAAACCAAATAATGCAGCCACCCAACTCCAGCCAGTTAGCAAAGATCCAGATAGTAGCCAATTCATGGCTAGAGTAAGGGCGATCGCCATTGCTATTGCCCCAAGTGGTGCTGCATAATCGTACTGTCTGAAGGGAAGAAGAACAAAAAATACTAAAGCATAAGCAAAACCCGCAAAAGCCAGTGCTAATCCACTAATTATTTCGTTCCTGTTCAGCATGGCAATCGATTTTTACATCCCTAAAGTTAAGCGTTCATCTTCCGTTGTGATAATAGCCCTTGAAAATTCCCAGCGGACTAAGGTCAGAAATTCTAACCGTAGGGGACGCCACAAGAACCTTACCGCTATATTTAGGGGAGGGAACCGATTTGTCAACCAAGCGTGCTATTGCAGTTTCCCAAGGTGCAAGATTAACGATGACCGCAAGCACAACTTAGCCGGATCTGAAGGTGAAATTTTCAGAAAACCAGATTATTTAGGGTCGATCGACTTAACAAATTGTTGCACAGGCTGTGGTAGAGCCGGCACAAAAGTCTTTCTAAAACCCCTAACATCGAACACTCGCCACAAAATACCTACCGCTACCGTCAAGAAAAATAACGCTCCCAAAAAATTGAACACAGTAGACAGAAAACCGCTGTCCCTTTTTTTCGGAGGTGTAATATGTTTCATGCGATATACAGCCGGCTCGTAATCTCTCGCCTCCTCGCGATTACGCCGCGGTGTTTTGGGCCGCGAACTCGCACTGCGGCTTTCAGTCAAACCCGTTTTATTAGTTTTAGTAAAACTGCTGGGCGACTTTAGCTCAGAAGCGCCGCGGGTTCCCGTTAACTTACTAGCAGAAGCCCCCGTGTGGCCAACAGCAGCATCCTGAATTCTGCTGTTAGGGCGCTGAGTCGATTTGCGTTCGGCGAGGGTACGCATCAAACTTTGCAATTGCTGAGTCGCCGCCGGCGGGCGTTCCCCTTTCCTCGCCCAATTTAACAGCATCGCCCCGGTAATCCCGCAGAGATTCGTAGCGCCTACAGAAGCCAGCCGCTTCAGCAGAGGCTGGCTGTTGGACACAAAAATCACCAATGCGTCCGGGTGTTCTTGAGCCAAACCGTAAACGCACTGAGCCGTCGCCACCACCAGCATTGCTGGCTTGCTTTGATTTTTGATCGAAGGTTCGAGAGCGCGGTGTGTTTCCTGAGCGTCAGTTGCAATCCAGCCGCTGTCGGCAAAAAATCGCATAAACTCTCTAGCTACTTGCTCTTGAGCTTTTTCCACCGCTTGCCCTGTCAGACGATCTATTTCGTCGTACACTACTTCCGGGATATAGCAAGTTCCCACCTTCGCATATTCTTGCCAAACTTGGGTTCGGCCAGTCATTAAAACATCTGCATCAAAAGTTACCAATACAGGAGGAAGTTGATTAGCCATGACTGTATCCTATAGGCTCAGATAACTTATTTAAACTTAATCGATCGAGTTTAAACAAATTTTGGGTTGTAAAAAAATCAACTTTTGGTAGTAGATAAATTGCCCTGGGCGCGGGCATTAATGGGAAATTAGTAGTTAGAAACCTGATCACCCTTCAGTTACCAGTTTGATCGCTCAATTCCTATATTCCACTAATTTACCGCAACCCAAGAGCCTATTACCAAAGATGCCCGGCTACTGCTAATTCCCTATTCCCAGACGGCCAGCCAAAGCCGGAGTCAACGGCAACAGCACAGCAATCATCAAGAACAAAGCTAGCAAACCAAAAGCCGCGCGAGCGTCGTCAGGCTCAGTCAGCTCGTTGAGGCTCGGCCGCTCCAGATTCCGCTGTAAAATCAGAATCACGATCGCCCAATACAGAGCCAAAGGATTAACTAAAGAAACGATAGCCAGCACCACAAAAGTCGCCAAAGTAGTGCGACTGGCTATTTTCCGACCGTAGATGGCTTGCACGATTCTACCGCCGTCCAACTGTCCCGCCGGCATCAAATTAATCGCTGTTATTACCAAGCCCAACCAACCGATAACTACCAGCGGGTGAACGTCAACAATCTGCTGCTGCAACGCCGAACCCAAAACCACTTTTGCCAAAGTTCCCACCAAAACCGAGCCCTTGAAAAATTCTGCGGGAATTTGAAACAAACTGCCGGGGTGAGAAAGCAGCAAACCCGTTACCAGCATTAGCAGAGAAACTATTCCCCCAGCCGCTGACCCGGCAAAAGCGATGTCAAACAAAACTTTACGGTTGGGCAGCAGCGACTCAAAACGGTCGATCGCTCCAAAACAACCTATCTGCAAAGTTGGTATAAAAAACGGCCAACTCAAGCCAACCTTGTACCGATTTGCCAGCACTCGGCGAGCAATTTCCCCAGATCCTAAAACCGCCCAAATTCCCGCTGCAATTGGCAGAACTTCTAGATATCTAGCGGGCGAGTTAAAGAAATCGAAACTTAGCAGCAAACCGCCTGTCTCTAAGCTAGTAGCAATTGTTGCCAGCAGCAGGACGACTGCTAGGATTTTTTGAGACACGGTTGTGGGCTGGGGGTCGTTGGTGCTGGGCAAGATAATAACTACGGGCTTGTCGTCCTGATTTTCTACTAAAAATAGGCGGTAGCGATCGTTTAATTTTTCTTCCAAACTTGCCGTCAAACGTGAGTGTACTTGTTCTGGGTCTCCTCGGAGATTGCCTTTGAGAATTACCCCATCTTGATAGGGAATCGTTTCTGTGGCAAAGAAAGTATCAATTCCAAAGATGCCTTTAATTGCCTTGAGGTCTTCCACCGGAACGGGAATTATTTCTGATTCATTATTCGCAGGCGACGAGGTGACGATCTTAATGGTTTCTGGGCCTGGTGGTCGCTGCGACTCAGGGGCAGAGAAAGCATCGCTTTGGGACTTTACCTCAGCAGCATCCGGCCGCGGCAGCACTGTATCGGATGCAGCCTTACGCAATTGCCGGCCCAGATAAATGTACAATCCCGTGGATGCCACTAGCAGCAACAATACCGCAACTAGATTGAGGTAAATTCCGGCAGCGAACAAACCAAAGAACAGCAGCCAGGGACTCATCAGCGCAACAGACTGCAACCAAGCCAAAATTCCCAGTTTGCCAAAAGGTCTGGCGCGATAAAATCCCCAACCCAGAATTCCCAGAGCAACCAATACGAGCGCAATTGTTGCCGTATTTTCCGATGCAACTATAGGCATTCCGGTTGTTTGCGCCAATAGGGGCTTTAATCGGTCGATCGCGCTGCGGTCGAGTAATAGCATTAAATTTTGGGGAACATTAAATAGAGTTGTTGGGAACATATCCAAACCTGTCGGAAACTAGCCTGATTACTAAGGATAACCTCTGAGGGCTACTCAGCCCACAACCTGCTGCTGGTGCTGTTTGAACATCGCAGGATCTAGTTTATTGACACAATAGACTTTTTATGATACCACATCGGCTGTGTCAAACCTATACTCAGAAAGGTAGCAGTGTCGATCGCCCAGAAGCAGGAAGATTCGCCCAGTTTGGCAGGTGGGGCTGTTGCTTCGGATTTGTTTTGGATTTCGGACATCCAAAACAAATCCGAAGAAAATAATATCTCAGCCTCTCTTTTCTTGGCAGGAGAAAACTGCTGAAACCCTAGCGATGGCAACGATGAATCGCTCAGGTAGGAATAGAAAGCGGCCAACAAGCAACTTGCAGAATGGGACAAGGAACTGAAGCAGTTACACGAGCGCAACGGCGATTTGGGACTGAAGGTTCAGATGCTGGAGCGAGAACTCAAGGAAGTGCAGCGCGATCGGGAGGAAAATAAAAACTCCGCTCCGACCGTCGCAATTTTTCCAGAAGCGGCCGACTTGCTCAACCAGTTAAAAGCGCGACGCAAAAAATCCAGAGCGGACTTGGCAGACGTGGATCCGTTCTTGGAAATATTGGGTTCGGAGAGTTAACCCGTGTCTACCGACAGGATGCCGGGATACCACCTGACCCAGATAAGCGGTGTTTCGCATTTGTTGTGCGAAACAAAAGCACAACAAAAGCACAACAAATAAGGTTTGAGCTACTCTCTCCTTTTCGGTAAAGAAGGGCTCAAAGCATTGATGGTATTAGGTTTTATTAACGGGTACGGCAGGACTTGAACCTGCGGCTCGCTGCTTAGAAGGCAGCTACTCTATCCAACTGAGTTACGCACCCAACTCAAAAATTGCTAACAACATTATTGTATAGGTGCAGTGTGCGATCGAGCAAGTAAATTATGTGATGACTTACGCAGAAACCGCTTTGAGGTGCAAAAATATGGCGTGCAGTGCGATGGTTCGGGAAAAAAACCAAGATGATGAGAGTGCCTTTGCCTTCAAGACTGTATCTGACAAAAGCTGGAGGAACTCACCTGCAAACAGCACAATTGTAAATTTACAATCAAAACTAGGTAGGACGTGAACTCGCGTAAAGTATTTAGGAGTCGAGTTGAAACCCAACTATTGGGTCGATCGGATATCTCTCCCAATTAAGACGGAACTCAGACAGCAAAAGAGTCTCAGGTGCTTTTTCCCAGATGTCTATTGGTTATGTTAACCTCCCCTAGTGGCAAAGCCTAAAACGCTGACCCCATTAGCGAAAAACCAGAGCTCGTCTCCTGATTTGAGGGATGAGTTGAGCCAGAATGACTAATTTGCTGATCTTGAGTTATGTTGGCTAACATTATGCTCGACTTGATATTTGATAAAAATGTGGTAGAACTAGGATTGAAAGACTCAGGTGAAAATCCCTGATGGTACGGAGCCTCTATATAAGCTTCCTCTACGGCATCAAAGCAAAACAGTCAATCGCCTGCTCGGCACGAGCGAGAAAATCAAGCGTTGCCAGTACAGCAGTCGTAAATTGTGCGCGGGGGATTTTCCTTCGTGCATTGATTTATACGCCAAGGCTGAGAGACAATCTCAGCTTAGATATTTGTTAGCATTTGTTAGCAAAAAAGTATCGGAACGCTTGAGAAGAGAACCATCTCTGGGTGATCGGGAGCAATCCTGCTAATTTAAGTGGACTCGCTGAATCAAGAATCCCCTCGCCTTTAGGCATCGGGAGTGTCAAAAGCACAGCACCTCGGCCATGACAGGAGTCAAATCGCAGTGTCATGTTTATTCTGAAACGGCAGGATGTTGAAATAACCAATTTTCAACACCCAAAACGGGATCAACAAATTCCCATTCTCAATTATCAGGGGCAGACTTTTCGCCTGATCAGCGCCTTCAACGGCAAGCAAGCAGAAGACGCCAGAGCCTTGTGGCGGGACTTAACCGACAACCGAGGCAAAGCCTGTGTTCTGCTAGAAGAGCCGGATAGATATAGCGTCTGGGGAAAAGTCCGTTTAGATCAGCTTGCCGGTGAAGAACCGGCAGGGAATGAAGCAGCCAAAGCACCACTGTTCGCGCAGGCTTGTCTGCTGCTACTCCAAGCTGTTTACTTCGATGTAGAAGACCTTTTAGGCGCAAGGCAAGCCACATCGTTTCAGAAAGATATCGCCAAGGTATTTCAGCAGGGAAACTTCCCCCAGGCAGACTCCCCTGATGCGATAAAAAACTGGCTAACCGTTAGTCCCTTGCAAACTCACAAGGTGCCTCCTTGGCAAGAGCAGCATCTCAAAACCTTATTGCAAGAACTCCACCGCTTGGGCAAATCATATTTTGGCAATACGGACTTCGCGGAGGGAGTGAGCGATGTGCTGCAAGATATGCCAGCACCGGATCGGACTCAGTTTCTAGATTGGCTGAAACAATCAGCCCTCAACAAGTTGTGGATCGCAGGATAGAAAATCTGTGACAATTTCTCAGACAATTGGGTCCAGATAATTCAGCTTAGATAATTGCACTGTAGGGGGTACGCGATATACAAGTTGGATTGCCAACTTGTATTGACAACCAAATTGTTGATTCGGTTTGGATGCCACCTATGGTCTGGCAATTTAACTCTGTTTCGATCGCACTCCCCAGTCACAATCATTGATACGAGTGGGGAAGAGTGAAAGCAAAAAAACAGCTCCCTCAACCTTTGAGGGTATAATTTCAGAGATAGATTTGGTACTGTAAAAACCTTAATGGTGGAGACATCTACCGTATATCTATCATTATATTTCCGGGTACAAGATCGACTAACGACTAATTTATTGAATTAGTAAATAGAGATTATTCTTGCTTAGTCTTTCTATCGTGTACGAGGGCAAAAAAAGTCCCGATGACACACTGAGGACGCCAGTTATTCCGGAAGCGTCAGATCTAGGTTTTTTAAGTTTTTTTGGCGAAAGAATCCTCATCTACAATCAAAGATTGAGATGGGGTGCGTTCAACCGCTAGTTAGGTCTCGTGGAATCCCTATGAGTAGCACTTCAGAAAAGTCATCTACATCTTCATCTTTACTGTCAGCTCAGACCCTAGTGATTGCAGGCATTGTCTGGGCTGTCATGGCGCTGCTGTTTTTTTTGCTGTTCAGCGTCCCCCTCTCAGCAGAAGAGGGTTTACCTCTGTGGTACTCGATCGGCACTTATATTTTTGAATGCGGAGCATACTTGGGAGCGGCTTTAGTCTGTTTTAGAAACTGGCAAAGCCCCCACATGGTCAGCGGGCGCAACGTCTGGCTGGGCATAGGTCTGGGGATGCTGTTCTATTTCATAGCCGGCGTGCTGTTCGGGATTTGGGAACTCTATTTCGGGTTAGACCCGGACGTGTCTCCAGCAGATGCGTTTTATCTGGCCAGCTATGTGGTACTGATCGGGGGCATGGTTGTAGCCGTGACTTCCAAGCGGCTGAATCTAGAAATTTGGCAGTGGGCTTTGTTAGCGGGAATTGCAGCCTTCGGGATAGCTGTAGCTATTTGGGTTGCTGCACCTGACTCTTGGAGGGCCCAGCTAGGAATGGCTCCGGCAGCCACTCAAGAAGAAGTAGTGACATCTGCACCAGCAACCGCTGCCACAGGAAGAGCGCCTGCTTTGGAAAATTCGTCTAAGTTACAGGCAAAAGCAGCCACGACCGATGCTGCATCAGCACCCGAAGAAGAAGAAGAAGCAGAAATCAAAGCTCCCGCATGGGTGATGGCACTTGACAAGCAACTGGCGCCTCACAAAAACGCAATCAATTTGTTTTACATCGTTGGGGATGTTTTTCTGCTGATTATTGCTACTGCATTGCTGCTGGCGTTTTGGGGAGGACGTTTTTCCCAATCTTGGAGAATGATTGCGGCTGCAACTTTTTCGCTTTACATCGCAGATATGTACTTTAAATGGCGCGATACTCAGGCTGAGGGTAGTTATCAAAGCGGCAGTTTGCTGGAAGTCTTTTTTGTTTTCAGCGCCATCCTGTTCGGCATTGGAGCTATCTTGGAACATGACATCTCAACCCGTTCTCGCCAGAGCAGGCGCAGTCGTCGCGCAGCCTAGCGATTTCAGATTAGGGTTGCTTTGGCAAGCGATGGGGAGGCGAAAGCTTTTTTGCCCTTGTCGGCATCTCTGAGCTTGAAATCGAAAATCACAAATCATAGTTCGCTGACTGCTAGCCTGCGTCTTTTCACGTCTTTTTGCTGGAAAACTTGGCATGACGCCTACAAAACTCTCCGATTCCGATAAACGCGAACTCATCAGGCTGTACCGACAGTCTAACGAGAATACTATCACTCTGGCAAAGCGCTACGGAGTGAGCAGTTCGACTGTGAGGCGCATCATTCAGGGGGCTTTGTCGGAGCCGGAATACGAATTTCTAGTGCAGCAAAAACAAAAGCGTTTGTCCGATCGCAGCAGTGTTTCTGAACCGACAGAGGCGACTACTGAGTCGTCGGCAGATGGCGAAACCGATCCTGTAGCTGTCCCCCTGTCGGAGTCAGTCCCTGTCCTGCCGTCAGCCTCAAATTCGAGACCGACCATCCGAAAGCGTTCTAACTCAGTCCCTGAACCAGTTGCAGAACCCGAAATTCGAGGCAATGTAGAGTCTGATTTAGATGTTTCTGATTTGCCAGATGCCCAAGCCACCCATCTTGCCGATCGAAGCCACCGCGCTGTTGTGACTGGTGAACTAAAGGCAATGCTGCCAGCAGAAGGGCTGCTGGCAGGTGAAGACTTTAGGGATTTCGAGGACGACGACGAGGATGAGGAGAATGATGAGGAGGATGAAGACGATTTAGATGACGACTTCGACGAAGATGTAGAGGATGAACACTCTCTGTTTGAAGGCAGTCTCCTGGGTTCACTATCGTCGGGCGAGTCGATCCTCTTCGAGGGCTTCGCTAACGAGCTTCGGGGTACAGGGCTGATTCAAGTTTTGCCTTTAAGCGAAGCATCTCTGCCCAAAATTTGTTATTTGGTGGTCGATCGTGCGGCAGAGTTAATCACTAGACCTCTAAAAGCTTTTGGCGAACTCGGTCAAATTCCGGCGGCGGAAATTCGCGAGAAAACCCTGGCAGTGTTTGACAATCACCGAGTGGCCCGCCGATTTGCTACTCGCAATCAAAGAGTTTTCAAGATTCCTGACAGCAGTATGCTGCAAAAAGCAGCACCTTATTTGCGAGCTAAGGGAATTACTCGATTGCTGATTGACGGTCAGGTATATTCCCTCTAAGCTGTCAAACATCTAAACTGCATTAACTAAGTTGCCTTTATTTTTTATCTTTCGGTTCCATTTCATAATTAGTC
>NZ_JAUBPW010000039.1:0-60121 GCF_036700965.1 Microcoleus sp. Pol8_D6
GCTGCCTATCTTTTTTTACCACAAGTTGGCTCAATCCTTACTAGCTATGGGTTTTGGGTGGGTTGTCACCCCCCCAGGGTAACTACTCAATAACCGCTGGTGATTTTAGATAATTTGAAGGAGAGCCAACGAGTTTAGGTGGTTCCAGCATGACTATTCACTGATTTACCAGCGGTTTTTGTGTTTTTTAAGCGGTTTTTGAGCAGTTACAAAATTATCAGGGAGGCACAAGAATGTCTGTAAAAGCCAAAAGACTGGTCAACGATTACGAAGAAAGAATGCTTGAGTTTCTTCACACCTGTGTAGACAAGAACTATAAAATTTATACACAGGTTGGGTTATTCCAAATTTGCGGACAAGTCAGCAACCTTGACTGGGAACTAAGAAAGTTTTTATTTAGCCCCAGTGCTGTCGATGCTCTAATCACAGACTTGAACCACTATCCTTGTCTAGTCGTAGAGTTTCAGTCCCAATACCACGATAGCCCAGAAGCGAGAGAGCGCGATCGCAAAAAAGCTACTTTACTTGAGTTTGCCAAAGTTCCCTTAATTTACTCGCGCGTAAAAAACTGTGGTTTGTTATATCTATCCTCTCAAAAGGAGGAAGTAATTTACAATTTATACACGGGACAAAACAGGGAAAATGCCCAAGCGCTAATCAGGCAATATTGCAGAGAATCAGTCGCACCTCAAGTTCAGCTTATAGCTTGGTAACAGACTTTATGCGACTCTTGATTCTGTCCAAATCTACGGGGCGATTGGAAATCGCGACTACACACACAAAACCCGCCTGGGCGGGTTCTCAAGAGGCCGCGCAGGCGGACTTCGTTTGTCTAGGCGCAGTTTAAACCGCCGTTTTTTTCCTAACAGCAACCGCCGCCGTTATAATGCCAAGTCGAATCCGTAATTAACACCTTATCTGGCATTAATCCGCCCAAATTCCCAGCAGTTTTATCGCACACCGCCGCCGGAACTCCTCGCTGCAAAACGTGACCAGCCCCGTCATCAAACAGCTCCTCAGACCCCGTATAAATCGCCGTCTTGCCAGTGAAAATGCAAGCTCCGTCATCCGGTACATCCACTTTAAAAGACACCGAATCCAGGCTTTCTAACAGCAAATCCGCATCCAATTGATAATTGTGTTTGTCCAGCAATCGGTAAGGACGGCGCGCTCGCACTTCGACTTGCCCAAAACCAACGTCTACAAGGTGTTGAACGTATTCTTCGTATGTCAGGGCACCGGACAAACACAATGCCCGCAAGCGTTGGTCTTCTTTCAAATGCTGCGGAATTTGCCGAGTTGCGATCGGATCGCTCATCAACAATCTACCACCGGGTTTTAACACCCGATAAGTCTCTTTTAATGCTTTAGCTAAATCCGCAGGTTCAAAGATATTAAACAAGCAGTTTTGGGCGACAACATCTACAGAAGCATCGGGCACCGGCAATGCAAAAGCATCGCCTTCACAAATTTCTACAAAACTCGGATCAAACCAATCATTTTCGTGGGCGGCTAGTTGCAAGTTTCGTGCAGCCGCATCTCGCATTGCTGGAACGGGATCGACGGCAATAACCGCTCCTTTGTGTCTAGAAAAATATGCAAATTGTAGTGCTTCCAAGCCGCCGCCGACGCCTACATAAAGCACGAAGGGATTGCCGACAAGTTCGGCGGCGTGAACGGTTGTGCCGCAGCCGTAATTCATTTCTTGCATTTGTTGGGGAATTTTTAATCCTGGCAATTGCAAGGGACTGCTTTGAACGCAGCAAAGTCCGATTTGGGGTGTTTCGGCAACATCGCTGTAGAATTTGGCTGCTGTTTCGAGGTAGGTCATTTTTTAGTGTCCTTTAATTTTTGACCGCAGATGTAGGCAGATTTATGCGGAGGAACGCAGATGAATGCAGAAAGTTTTTTTTAGGTGGCAAACTCGACTTTTTGTTCGGATTTGGGCGGATTTTCGGGTTCGGAAATGGTTGTTTCGGGAGGGGCTAATTGGGTGGTTGGCTGGCTAGGAGTTTCAGCGGCAACTGGTGGCGTTGGCGGTACAAGATTGGGAGACTGTTCTGGTATCGCGGGATCGACTACTTTTGGTACTGGAGCTTTTTCTGTTATTTCTGGCAGGGTTGGCGGCTCTGAAGGATTAGCAGGTTCGGGTTTTTCACGCAAGAAGTTGCGGAACCGATTGTAGTATCCTTTATATTCCTGTTTTTTTGTTTGGGGAGATGCTTTTGGGGTCGGTTCTATTATTTTAACTGGTGCAACAACTTTCGGGGTTTCTAACTGTGGAGTTGCTGTCGGTGCCGGTTCTATTACTTGAACTGGTTCTACAATTTTCGGGGCTTCGAGTTGGGGGGTTGCTGTCGGTGTTGGTTCTATTACTTGAATGGGAGCAACTTCGGGAGCGACTGTTGGCTCTAAGCTCGGTTGGGTAACAGGGGTTTCTGGAACCGCTGGTGAGGGTGGGACAACTGGTGTTTTTTCTAATGGAGGTGTCGGTGTCGGTTCGGGGGTTGGGGTTGGTGTGGGAGCGGGAGCTTGGTAGGTGCGATCGACTATACCCCGAGTTTCTGCTGCTGTTAGTTCGCCCCGCACTAATTTTGAAAGAGGATCTTGACCGAACGGTTGGAAATTTATCAGTCTGACTGTATTATTAAAGGCGTTTTTGACGATATTTCCCCGTTCGTCAATTAATTCTAGCTGTACCCAGTTTTTCCCTGGTTTGAATCCTTTAAGATATATAGGTTGCCACTGGTCGATCGCAAAGCTTTGACCGTTGACTGTGGCTCGAATTTTCCAATCGAGTATTTCATCTTGGGAATTTTCTTGCGCCACTTCGTGGGGGGGGGCATTTGTCAAGTAAAAGTCGAGCAGGATGGGTTCTGCCCCGTAGCTGCCTTGGGGGCTGTTGTACGTTAATAGAGGCAATGTTTGATCGGGATTATTGTCGTCTGTTTTGGTAAAAACGTGAAAGGTGGTTTGAGCTGCAGCACCTTCGTTTTTAAAGCTTTCTTCCCAAGGGCGAGCGGCGAACACCTGCAGGGTATGGGTTCCGGGTTCTAAGTCGGAGAGCGTTAAAGGTTGGTTGATGTCGTAAACTGCTGCATAAGGTTGGTTGTCTAATAAAACTTGCAGATGGGGGCCCAAACCCAAGTTTGCCTCTTTAAAAATGGGCAATTCCTTCACTTGGAACTTAACAGACACATTTATATCCTGAAGCACTTCGTCAGGTTTTGGATTCAAAATACTAATTTGAGGCTGGTAGATTTCTAGAGCCTGACGCAGTTGTTGAATGGCTTCTGGGGGAGAAACCTCTGCAATTCTGTTTACTGGGGCGGTAGCTGAGCCGCTCTTGTTCCCAGATTTGGGCAATTCGGGATGGCCCGCGCCACAACTTGCTAAACCCAAAATTAATACTGCTACTGCGAACAATGCCAGCAGCCTGCCCGCAACCGTTCTGTGCCAATTGATCCCAATCACGCAACCATACTCCTAGAAGCCTTCTCATAGGGAACTATAGCCCAAAAATGAATTTAGTATAGGGGAATTGCTGCTGAGGAATTCCCAAGCCGCGTAGGAACCCGGATTGAGGCAGCAGCGGGCAACCCATCCTCTCCCACTCTTAATTGCTGCAGCCTTTTTCCCAAACATATATCTACAAATGAGTATTCCTAAATTACCTTATCTTTGAGTTTTGTAAAGTTAATGGCAGTACCCCTTGACTTTTTCGAGAGACTGTGGGATTTAAAGGCGTTATTACATCAAGAATAGAGGCTTTTTTAAGTATTGTTAACAAGCGATTAATACTCCTCTAGCAAGCTTATAATTCATAAAACTCCCTCAAAAGGAGCAGCCGTATCAAGTCTGAATCAAGCAGGCGATCGGCGACTCCAGATAGCGAGAAGAGTTAGCAGTACCCAGTCACATTGTTAGCGACACTGGGAAACTGGCTTCTTCACAGAAGCAAAATGCTTGGGGAGACGATGCAACTGCGTCTAGCTCTGCAAAGAGTACAGTGCAGTGAAGTGTCGGCTTTTTCGAGAATCCCCCGCCTAATCAAGCGTGGGGAGTGTCCGGTACAGTGTTCAGTTCTCGTTCCTTGTCTTACCGAGAGGAGAGTCTTCATGACCATTAGTCCTCCAGAGCGAGAGGTAAAAGCTAGGGTAGTAGTCGATAAAAATCCGGTTCCAACTTCTTTCGAGAAGTGGTCAAAACCCGGTCATTTTGATCGCACTCTAGCTAAGGGGCCAAAAACCACCACTTGGATTTGGAACCTCCACGCTAACGCTCACGACTTTGACAGTCATACAAGTGACTTAGAAGACGTTTCGCGCAAAATCTTTAGCGCTCACTTCGGCCACTTGGCAGTAATCTTCGTATGGTTGAGTGGCGCATATTTCCACGGCGCTAAATTTTCCAATTACGAAGCTTGGCTGACAAATCCTACAGCCATCAAGCCCAGCGCTCAAGTGGTCTGGCCGATTTTTGGTCAAGAAATTTTAAATGCAGATGTAGGCGGCGGCTTTCACGGGATTCAGATCACCTCTGGTCTATTCCAATTGTGGCGCGCCAACGGCATCACTAACTCATACCAGCTATATTGCACTGCGATCGGCGCCCTGGTAATGGCAGCTTTGATGCTGTTTGCCGGTTGGTTCCACTATCACGTCCGCGCTCCGAAACTGGAATGGTTCCAGAACGTGGAATCGATGATGAACCACCACTTGGCAGTTTTGTTAGGCTGCGGGTGCTTGGGCTTCGCAGGACAACAAATTCACGTTGCTCTGCCGATCAATGCTTGCATGGACGCGATCGATGCAGGTGCACCGCTGACAGTCGGCGGCAAGCTGATCAAAACAGTTGCCGACATCCCCCTGCCGCACGAGTGGATTTTGACACCGGGCTTGATGGCTGACATCTACCCGAGTTTCGCTAAAGGTTTAACCCCCTTCTTCACCCTCAACTGGGGCGCATATACAGACTTCCTGACCTTCAAAGGCGGTCTGAACCCCACCACAGGCGGTTTGTGGCTGACTGATACAGCACACCACCACTTAGCTTTGGCAGTGCTATTCATCGTTGCTGGTCATATGTACCGGACGAACTGGGGCATCGGCCACAGCATGAAAGAAATCCTAGAGAACCACAAAGGCCCCTTCACTGGTGAAGGTCACAAAGGTCTCTACGAAATCCTGACTAATTCTTGGCACGCGCAACTGTCGATTAACTTGGCACTGATGGGCTCTTTGAGCATCATCGTCGCCCAACACATGTACGCGATGCCTCCGTATCCGTACATCGCGACCGACTACCCGACTCAGCTATCCCTGTTCACCCACCACATGTGGATTGGCGGATTCCTGATTGTTGGAGCAGCCGCTCACGGAGCAATCTTCATGGTTCGGGATTACGATCCCGCTGGAAATGTCAACAACTTGTTGGATCGCGTGATCCGTCATAGAGATGCGATCATTTCCCACCTGAACTGGGTTTGTATATTCTTGGGCTTCCACAGCTTCGGTTTGTACGTTCACAACGACACGATGCGCGCTTTCGGTCGTCCTCAAGATTTGTTCTCGGATACCGGGATTCAGTTGCGTCCGATATTTGCCCAGTGGGTGCAAAACATCCACGCTTTGGCTCCGGGCACAACAGCGCCTAATGCTACGGAAATCGTTAGCCACGCTTTTGGCGGCGGTGCAGTAGTAGTAGCCGGCAAAGTAGCGATGATGCCGATCGAGTTGGGTACGGCGGATTTCATGATCCACCACATCCACGCTTTCACAATTCACGTTACAGTCCTGATTCTTTTGAAAGGCGTGTTGTTTGCACGCAGTTCTCGCTTGGTTCCTGACAAAGGCAACTTGGGCTTCCGGTTCCCTTGCGACGGCCCCGGCCGTGGCGGCACCTGCCAAGTTTCTGGTTGGGATCACGTGTTCCTAGGCTTGTTCTGGATGTACAACTGCATCTCGATCGTGATTTTCCACTTTAGCTGGAAAATGCAGTCGGACGTGTGGGGAACAGTATCGCCAGACGGCACTATTTCTCACATTACCGGTGGCAACTTCGCACAAAGTGCGATCACGATTAACGGCTGGCTGCGGGACTTCCTTTGGGCGCAAGCTTCTCAGGTGATTCAGTCCTACGGTTCGGCACTGTCGGCCTACGGTCTGATGTTCCTAGCTGGACACTTCGTATTCGCCTTCAGCTTGATGTTCCTGTTCAGCGGCCGCGGCTACTGGCAAGAACTGATTGAGTCGATTGTTTGGGCTCACAACAAGCTCAAGGTAGCTCCGTCGATTCAGCCTCGCGCTCTGAGCATTATTCAGGGTCGGGCTGTGGGTGTAGCTCACTACCTCCTAGGAGGAATTGTCACTACGTGGGCATTTTTCCTAGCGCGAATCATTTCGGTAGGGTAAACTACCCCTAGGTTTTGGATTCTCGATTTGGGAGGAATCTCAAATCGAGAATCCAAACTCCGAACCGAATCCCTTCAATTTTGTTCAGGATTCAGGATTAATCAAGGCTTATGGCAACGAAATTTCCAAAATTTAGCCAAGACCTTGCCCAAGACCCGACCACACGGCGGATCTGGTACGGGATTGCCACAGCACACGACTTTGAAAGCCACGATGGCATGACCGAAGAAAATCTTTACCAAAAGATTTTTGCTTCTCACTTCGGCCACCTAGCAATCATTTTCTTGTGGACTTCGGGCAGCCTGTTCCACGTAGCATGGCAAGGTAACTTTGAACAGTGGATTAAAGACCCTCTAAACGTCCGCCCGATCGCTCACGCGATTTGGGACCCGCAATTCGGCGCTCCTGCAGTAGAAGCTTTCACTCAAGGGGGCGCTTCTAACCCGGTGGATATCTCTTACTCCGGTGTCTACCATTGGTGGTTCACCCAAGGGATTCGGACAAACGCCGACCTGTATCAAGGAGCTATCTTCTTGCTACTACTGGCCGCTGTATTCCTGTTCGCAGGTTGGTTGCACCTCCAACCCAAGTACCGCCCCAGCTTGTCTTGGTTCAAAAATGCTGAATCTCGCCTCAACCACCACTTGGCTGGTTTGTTCGGTGTCAGCTCTTTGGCTTGGACTGGTCACATGGTTCACGTTGCTATCCCCGAATCTCGCGGACAGCACGTAGGTTGGGACAACTTCCTGTCTACCCCGCCTCACCCGGCTGGTTTGGCTCCGTTCTTCAGTGGTAACTGGGGCGTATACGCCGAGAATCCAGATGCAGCGAACCATGTCTTCGGTACTTCCGAAGGCGCTGGAACCGCAATTCTGACTTTCTTGGGTGGCTTCCACCCTCAAACAGAATCCCTGTGGCTGACAGACATTGCTCACCACCACTTGGCGATCGCAGTTCTGTTTATCGTGGCCGGTCATATGTACCGGACTAACTTCGGTATCGGTCACAGCATCAAAGAGATGTTGGATTCTAAGGCTGGTTTGGTCGGCGGCAAGAGTGAAGGACAGTTCAACTTGCCTCACCAAGGCTTGTATGAAACCTACAACAACTCGCTGCACTTCCAACTGGCATTTCACCTCGCTGCTTTGGGCGTAATTACCTCCCTGGTAGCACAGCATATGTACGCGATGCCTCCCTACGCTTTTATAGGTAAGGACTTCACGACTCAGGCTGCGCTTTACACCCACCACCAGTACATTGCTGGATTCATCATGGTCGGCGCTTTCGCCCACGGAGCTATCTTCTTGGTGCGGGACTACGATCCTGAAGCAAACAAAGGCAACGTGCTCGATCGCGTGTTGCAGCACAAAGAAGCGATTATCTCTCACTTGAGCTGGGTGTCGCTGTTCTTGGGCTTCCACACTCTCGGCTTGTACGTTCACAATGACGTTGTAGTTGCTTTCGGAACTCCTGAAAAGCAAATCTTGATTGAACCAGTGTTCGCACAGTTCATCCAAGCTGCTCACGGCAAAGCTCTCTACGGCATGGACGTGCTGTTGTCTAACCCTGACAGTATTGCTTCTACCGCTTGGCCTAACTACGGCAACGTATGGCTCCCAGGCTGGTTGGATGCGATCAACAGCGGTACTAATTCTCTGTTCTTGGCGATCGGACCTGGCGATTTCTTGGTTCACCACGCGATCGCACTAGGCTTGCACACCACCACCTTGATCTTGGTCAAGGGCGCTCTGGATGCACGCGGTTCTAAGCTGATGCCGGACAAAAAAGACTTCGGTTATGCTTTCCCTTGCGACGGCCCCGGCCGTGGCGGTACTTGCGACATCTCTGCTTGGGACGCGATGTACCTGTCTGTATTCTGGATGTTGAACACCCTAGCTTGGGTAACGTTCTACTGGCACTGGAAGCACCTGGGCATCTGGCAAGGTAACGTGGCTCAGTTCAATGAGTCTTCTACCTACCTGATGGGCTGGTTCCGCGATTACCTCTGGCTGTATTCTTCTCAGTTGATCAACGGTTACAACCCGTATGGTACTAACAACTTGTCAGTCTGGGCTTGGATGTTCTTATTCGGACACCTCGTTTGGGCAACTGGTTTCATGTTCCTGATCTCTTGGAGAGGTTACTGGCAAGAGTTGATCGAGACTTTGGTTTGGGCTCACGAGCGCACTCCTTTGGCTAACTTGGTTCGCTGGAAAGACAAGCCTGTTGCTTTGTCTATCGTCCAAGGTCGTTTGGTTGGCTTAGTTCACTTTACTGTGGGCAACGTCCTCACTTACGCGGCCTTTGTAATTGCCTCGACAGCCGGGAAATTCGGGTAATTCTGAACTCTGGTTTCTAGGTAATTAAATGAAATCCCCTGCCTTCTGGCGGGGGATTTTTTTGTATAGCAGAAGGAAGTTCGGCAACGAGCAATGTACGGGATGTAACGGATGGAATAAGATCGATGGGTCGAAGCAAAATGCAGTTCGATTAATGTTCACCTACGGGACAATGCGAAGCGGTGGGCTGAGTCTGTCAAGCAGGAATAAAAGTGCGATCGCAACTAAATTTGTGAGTTAGTTTGCTGGAACGAAGTCATGACACAGTGGTATAAGGAAGACCTCGCATATATTCATGATGTTGGGCATAGCGATTATGCTCTCAAATCTGCCCCTGGTATATTGAATATCTTGGCCCAAAACAATCTACAACAAGGTTTAGTCGTGGACTTGGGTTGTGGCAGCGGATTATCAGCACTAGAATTCAGAAAGGCTGGTTATCGTGTTCTGGGAGTTGATATTTCTGAGTCTTTGATTGCCATTGCCCGAAACAGAGTGCCAGATGGGGAGTTTCGAGTTGAGTCGCTGTTTAAAACTGATATCCCACCGTGTAATGCTGTCACCTCGATCGGCGAATCTTTGAATTATTTGTTTGATGCAGACAACGATCGCCAAAACCTAGTGCAATTTTTCCGTCGCATTTATCACGCCTTAACCGAGGGCGGTGTTTTCATCTTTGACATTGCAGAACCCGGACAGATTGTAGCAGGAAACACAACTAAAGGATTCACGGAAGGAAAAGATTGGATTGTTCTGGTTGAGAAGGAAGAAAATCAAGAGAATGAAACCTTAATTCGCCACATCATTACTCTTCGTAAAGTAGGGGAAACCTAC
Organism: Microcoleus sp. Pol8_D6; assembly: GCF_036700965.1. Taxonomy (NCBI): domain Bacteria; kingdom Bacillati; phylum Cyanobacteriota; class Cyanophyceae; order Oscillatoriales; family Microcoleaceae; genus Microcoleus; species Microcoleus sp. Pol8_D6. Next base: position 9,587 of record NZ_JAUBPW010000039.1, read on the forward strand.
AGGCGAGATGATGAAATACACTGCTTGCGGTTGTACAAGGCAAAAGATATTGTTGAAGCACTCGATAGCGTAGGTTTTCAAGTTCAAATCATACGTAGTTATGGTGAGTACAACTTGCCAAAAGCTCATGCAGGATTCATTGCACGTAAACCAATTTTAGAGGGCAGCTCGATCACATAAGTGACTTGAGGGTCGATCAACCTTTTCACTCTACCACTCGGGCGATCGCCCTTCTCCCTCAAATCTCCCCATTCACCTGCATCTGATGCACCCTATCAGCCAATTATTGCAAGCGCTTTTCGTCCAACTCGTCGATCGCCAGCATCCCGACATAGATGATTTCCTTCAGCGTTAGTCTGGTTGCTAGCGCCTTTTTCTACACAATATCCTTGATAATGGGGCTGACTGCAATGGGGGCACTGGCTCTGGTCACAAAACTAACCGGAGATTAACAACTTCGATTAAATCGTAGCACTTTTAACCTGAGCTTTTAGCTGCGATGCAACTTGTTTAACCGCGTTTTGAAAAAACGCAATACAATGTGAAGTCAATCAATCAGCAAATGCTGACTTATCTAAGAAATATTACAAAATCTACCGTAGGATAATTTGATGCTAAAGTTATCAAATGATATGACGATTGATCGCTCTTTACCCTCGCCTCTTTACGATCGCACAGAGCGAAAGACTAAGTTTAGTTGAGATTAGACTTAGGCTTCCTGCTTCTTAAGCCTATGTATCTGTAAATCACTTAGTGCTGAAGATTCAATTAACCATATTACCATCACAATTGGAAATTTTTCAATGAAACTCAGTAAATATTTGGCAATGTTGTTGACATTAATTTGTATGGCAGTCATAGTTGTGACTACTTTCAGATTAAGCCCTAGTTTCGCTCGTTCTACGCCGGTGATGTCAGCACAAGAATCAGCAGAAAAAGTAACTACAGATCTGATTGCACAAGGTTCTTCAGGAAGAACTCTCTACACTAGGTTAGGAGGCTACAACGCGATCGCAGCCGTGATTGATGATTCAGCAACTTTCATATTCGCTGACCCAGTAATTGGTAAATATTTTATTGGCTTGGGCACAAACTCACAACAGAGGCTGCGTCAGTTGTTAGTGGATCAATTCTGCCAAGCAGCAGGGGGGCCTTGTGTTTATACAGGGCGGACTATGAAGCTTTCCCATAGTGGAATGGATGGAGGTCTGACGGACCGTGAATTTAATGCTTTTGCTAATGATATATCCCAAGCTCTCGATAAAAATAGGGTCAATCCACCAGATAAAGCCGAAGTGCTGGGATTTGTCAATAGTCTGAGAAGCAAGATTGTCGAAAAGTAATATGAAACACTCGAATCTCCTCCTGCTTTCGGTTGCATTTCTGCTACTGTCAGGAATGGTAACAGCCCACGCAGCCCGTGCAAAACCATCAGATCCAGCCACCGAGATGAAAGTTCCAGTATCCCCAATGCCGAGGCAGTCTTCTGAGCGCTTTTCCATGCCTGCTATTTTTGCTCCACCCCAGGCTCAATCCAACGATCAACCTTTTTGTTTTTATCAGCGCTCTGATAGCACGATAGTTGATTTGAGCAGACTGTGTGGGGCTAAGAGCGCCGAAACGGGTACAAATACTAGATGGGAAAACGCTCCTGTTGAGGAGAAGAAGACCCCTATTTATTGGTAAAAAAATGAGAATTTGTTTCAGTAGACGAATTCCATAGGAGCGCCCTTGCCTTACTTCCCCCGAAGTGTGTGAAGCGTAGCTATCCCGTAGGAAATTGCCCTCATCGCCTCAAATTTCCCCATTCACCTGCATCTGATGCACCTTGTCAGCCAACTCTTGGCGGCTTTCCTTATCGAGTGCATCAATTGCCAGCATTCCCAAGTACACGACTTCCTTCTGAGTTAGTCTTGTCGCTTGGGCTTGTTTTTGAATGACTTCCTTTATCACGGAACTGACCGCGATCGCAGTATTAGTTTTAGCCACGAAGAATAATCAACTATTAATAACTTTCCTTGATGTTATCATCCTCAATCCGATTAACTACAATAATGTTTGACTAACTACAGTTAATCATGATATAGTGTAAAAAATACAAAAAAGCGATCGCCCCCGGTCTAGACAACTAAAGGTTGATCGACCTATTCCTCCAAAACCTCAACCAAATCCTCAATCATCACATCAAAAGTGCGAGCTAACTTCCGCAGCAAAGTAAAGTCCACCGTTGTCAGCCCTGGACAACGGGCATAATGCTTGACAGTGTTGTACATTACCCCAGAACGTTCTGAAACTTCCTTGAATGTCCAACCTTTCTCTGCAGCTAGTTCTCTGACTTTAATTCTTACTAAACCCATGCTTGACAATGGGTGCTATAACACCTTAAAATAAATTCATCTAAAAACCAGATCGCCCCCCGGCCTGGAAAACTAAAGGGCGATCGTCTGTAAAACCTAATCTGGACAGATTATTTCTTTCTCTCAAAAAGTGCATTTGCCATATCAAGAAGTCTACTAACCATATCCAGAGGTGTACTAGCCATGATATCAGAAACTCCGGCAAAATCGCGAACGATCGCAGAATCGAGAATAATTCACAAATCGCCAATCCTGCATCCGCTGGCGAGATTCGTTACCGAAGAAACAGTTGCACTCCTGTTCAATATCTCAGCAGAGGAGATTTACCGCATAGAATGCTGTCACTACATGGTGTACGTACACGCTAAAGGCATCAGCCGCTTTGTTAGCTACGCCGATTTTCCTCCTATTTTACAAGTACAGCCGATCGCACTTCAAGATTTTGGCAGATGGTACAAACGCTGGAAAAGCAAGCAAGCACCAGCATTTTGGACGAAATTCTACACGTACAAGTTCAAAAAAGCTGTTTCAGTTGACAGCTTGCTAGAGTGGGGCCAATTGGTAGCTACTCTTAAATCGGTCATTTCTGGGCCCGCGCTGCAACAGCTACGAGATGTCTATACCCAAGAAAAAGATTTGATGGAGAAATTTTAAAGTGCGATCGACTTAATCCTACTTGAACTTTCAATTAAATTTTAAAACACTTCATCTTCGATTCCCAGCCACCATTCCCCCAGATTCATTAAATCTTTGTGAAGGTCAGTAAGTTCTGTCATATACTCTTCAGCAGAAATCTCCGATCGCCTTTCTTGCAATTTTTTCAGCCGCAGTTGCACCAACAGCCAAGGTTTGGAAATCCCGTCCTTTGCTTCGATATATTTGGCTAGATCTTTGCTGTTCATAGTTATTGGGGAAGGGGCATAGGGTATCGGGCATCGGGCATTGGATATTGGACAATTTTACATTTTAGATTTTCGATCAACTGGTAATTTTAATCTAAAATCGGATGGGCCCTAGTAATCGGTAATCATTAAGCTGTCACGCATTTAAACCACTAACGAGGCTTGTAGGGTGCGTCAAGAGTGAACACTTACGCGAAGGATGCGGGAAACACTTCTGTACTGACGCACCCTACTATCGTCTTTTAAATGCCGAACAGCTTAGGAGTTTTTGCAATAACAAATTCCCGATGCCAGATGCCCCATTCCCAATGCACGATGACTACCTATAATCCGAAGTCTGAATATTCTTGAGCTTCGCAGCATATTTCATACCGTATTCCGGGCGACAGAAGCGATCGAGCTGAGCCTCAAAGAATGCCCTATTTGCCTTCAAATGCTTCGGATTGGGGTCATCCAAAGGATACAAAAGAGCCGTCCGCAACGCTTGAAACACTGCCGAAGTAACGCAGTACATCGATCGCTGAAATGTCACTCCAATTTGATTGAGAATATCATCTTCGCCGCGACAGCGCTGTTTGTAGAAATCCATCAAATAAGGTGGCAGGAAATGCAGCATATCTTGTGCTAGCAAAGTCGGCGGAATCCCCGCCGTACCTACCGGGAATTTGTCTGCATACAAAACTCCGTAGTGGAAGTCTTTTTGGTCGTCAGGAACTTCCTTAGCTTGAGCATTGTAAGATTTGGTTCCTCGGAACGGTGAAGTGCGATAAAATACAGCTTCCACGTAAGGTAACGCTGCTTCATAAAGCCAAGTGAAACCCTTAGATTTGGGGATGATTTCGTAGGTTTCGCCGTCGATTTGAACGTGGTGGTAAATCGGGCGTCCGGCGATCGCAAATATGCCATTTACTAGGAAATCCATCGCCTGCGGGACTGTCGTAATTTTCCCTTCGTCGTACAAGTCGGAAACCTCAAAAAACACCGGCGCCATGACTTCCCAGAATAAACCGAGATTGCTGTAATAAGACATTTGGCGGCACTGTTCTAAAAACATTTCGGGAAATGCTTTGTGAAGTCCCAGCATGAACGGGTCTTTTTTGAAGTAAGCTTTAATTGCCCGATCGGCATTAGCCTTATATTCGTCACTGTCCAAATAAGGATCGAATTGATTGGTAGGCACGTACAAGCCCCGGTGCCAAAGCATTGACCTCATGCACTCTTCGGCAAATTCCATGTTAATGCGATCGTGCCACAAATGGTGAAACAGCCGCGGGAGTTTACCAGTTTCACCCTTCTCCATGAACTCCAAGAGTTCCGGGTGAACGCTGCCAGTCCCGCGCCAAATCCGCAAATCTGCACCGTCACCTGCATAGTGATTTTGTAAATCTAAATACTCTTGGGGTAAAAAGTATTTAAAGAAAGGAAGCGGGTGTAAAAATACCCGTTCGGCGATGTAAAGCAAGTCCCGCCAGTAAAAGTCCATCGGCACCGCGTAAGCTTTCCAAATAGCGATGATTTGCATCAGATTTTCCGGCGTATCTGGAATCATCGCACCGCCAGATTCTAGCCTGTGAATTACTTCGGCAAATTCGTGTTTGGAAGGAGGTAGTTTAGTTGCTGGTTTATTAGGGGTTTGTACCATTGTTTCTTCCTTGGATTGAGTGAATCTAAATATTTTGAATTATTGCAAAAAGCTGCGATTCTTTAACTGGTTTTCCGGCTCTTCTTGGTAACCGATATCCAGGCCGGCGAGCCGGAAAATTGGAGGCAGAGCCTCCGGATCTGCGTTTCCAGGCAGAGCCTGGAAACGAGTAGATGCTTAGTCTGCAGAGGCGGACTTCGTTGGTGTAGACGCGATTTCCCTATCCGAGTGTTCTAGGGGATAGCTAATAGCAACTTGGGTATTTCTGTCCGCCGGCAGAGTAGCCACGATCGCATTTGTAGTAGATTCGCTCCACTTGAGCAGCCAAGCAGGTTGAATTCCCAACACAAAAATGATGCCCGCCAAAACCAGCGCCGGCATATTTTCAGCAAACGTAACTGGAGGGTAGTAAGCCGTGGCATTGTCCAACTTGCCAAAACAGGTGCGGTTGAGCAGAATCACAAAGTAAACTGCTGTTAAACCCGATGCTAAAATGCAGAGTAAAGTCGGAATTGGAAAGATCGAGAAACTGCCTTGAAACACTAAAAATTCGGCAATAAAACCCACCAAACCCGGAATTCCGGCGCTTGCCATGCCGCCCAAAACTAACAGAGAACTGGCAGTGGGTAAACCCCGCATCGGGTTCATCAAACCGTTGAGTACGTCCAAATCCCGCGTGCCAACTTTGGTTTCGATGATGCCTACCAAATAAAATAGCAAAGCTAAAATTAAGCCGTGGCTTACCATTTGCCCGACTGCACCGATTAATGCCAACTTCGTACCCGCGGCGCAGGCAACGAGGATATAGCCCATATGCCCGATCGAACTATAGGCTACCATGCGCTTGATGTCTTTTTGGGCGATCGCGCTCAAAGCCCCGTACATCACGCTCACAGTCCCAATAATCGCTAAAACGGGAGCTATAATCGACCAAGTTTCGGGAAACATCTGCAAGCCGAACCGTACTAAACCGTAAGTTCCCAACTTCGCCAGAATCCCTCCCAGCAAAATTGCTGTTGCTGGCGAAGCTTCCACGTAAGCATCCGGTAGCCAAGTGTGCAGCGGCACCAAGGGAATTTTAATTCCCAACCCAATTAGCAAAATTGTTAGCAGGATTAACTGCACATTTCTCGGCAATTCTTGAGTGGTAATCGCACTGTAATCGAAATTTAAAGAACCGCTCAGCCAAGCGACACCCAAAAATGCTGCTAGCACTAAAAGTCCCGAAACTGCCGTGTAGATCAAAAACTTCATGGCAGCGTATTCCCGCTGCTTTCCGCCCCAAATCGCAATCAACAGGTAAAAAGGAATTAATTCTACTTCGTAAAACAGTACAAACAGCAGCAAATTTTGAGACATCAAAGCTCCGGCAATACCAGCATTGATTAGCAAAATCAAAGCATAGTAAAGCTGGGGGCGCTCCATCTTTTCGCCAGTGCCGTAAATGACTAATAGCGTCAGCAAAGCACTTAAAACCAGCAGCGGCAAGGACAAGCCGTCAATGCCCAAGTTGTAGCTCAAACCTAATTGTGGAATCCAAGGCAAATATTCTTGAAATTGCAGTCCCGAATTGGCTGTATTGAATTGAGTCAAAAGCCAGATATTCCAAATGAAAATAGCTGCTGCAAAAGCCGAGGCTATTGAACGCAGACGCATCCCATTGAGATTTCCGGGCAGGAACCCGACTACCGCAGCGCCCAACGCGGGCAACCAGAGCAAGGCACTAAGCATAATGTGTGAAGAGTGAAGAGTAAAGAATCTATTTTGTCGCCTATTCTCTTTGATAATTTGAGAGTTTATATGTTAAACTTTCCCCCAATTATCAATCCCAAATTGCATCACGACTCAGGAATAATAGTGACGGTTCCAGTATCTAAATCGTAGTATCCACCCACAACTTTCAGTTTATTCTCTTGAATTAACTTAGAGATAACTGGAGAGGCTTTCAGCCTGTTAGCTTGCAGCATAACATTCGCTTTGACGGCATTTTCTAGACTATCGCCCGGTTGGTTTTTCGAGCTTTCTACAGCCGGCTTAATAGCGTCGATCAAACTGCCAATTTGACCGGGAACTTGAGATCCTTTGATGGTTGCGTCTACCGCACCGCACCTTTCATGGCCGACTACCATAAGCACTTTTGCTCCCAGTACCAGCGTGCCAAATTCCAGGCTGCCGATTTCTTCTGGGGTAGCAACATTTCCGGCCACGCGACAGACAAATAAATCTCCAAATCCTTGATCGAAGACAAATTCCGAAGGAAAGCGGGAATCTGCACAGCCAAGAATAGCAGCAAAGGGTTTTTGAGATTTGGCAACTTCGGTGATGCGCCCAAAGTCTTGGTGGGGACTTTGGCGTTTTCTGTCAACAAACCGCTTGTTGCCGTCGATTAACTTTTGCAGAGCTGCATCGGGAGTCGAGTCATTTTGAGCAATTGCCGGTTCGGGTGCAGCCAAATCAGCGCCTGCTCCTGCTGCGAGTATCCCTGTACCAATAGCACCTGCGACAAATTTGAGGGAATTGCGTCTGGAAAGATTGAATTGTCTGTTGTTTGAGGTCATTTATGCTGCCTTATTTGAACGAATGGGAAATCTTTGTTCAAGACTTCATGTTTTTAAGATTTTAGATGAAAACTGTCACCTAAAATCTTCAAGCTTATATTTCTTTACCCGCCCACAATCAGCGACAGGCGAGCTAGCAGTGGCCAGCTTATCAGCAGTCCCAAAAGTGCCACTCCGAACAGAATTGTCAGGGCGTAAAACTGAGTTTGACCGTTAACGTTGTATTTGAGGCTTTGCCCGCCGAAAACCGTTGCAAAACCGATTAAATTTACGAAGCCGTCAACAATATTGCGATCGAACCAGGAGATGATTTGAGCAACTAAACCGACTGCAAATATCACTGTGACGCGGTAAAGTTGGGCAGTGTAAAAGTCGTAGGCAAAAAAGTCTTGCAAAGCTTCAGAACCAATTCGCACCGGTTTTTCCAATTTCTCGTTCAGGTAAACAAATGCTCCGGCACCGATGCCGATCGCCGTTGACAAAACTAGCAGTCCACTTGCGGTATAATTCAAACTTGCCCCAGGCAATAAATGCCACGCAGCCAGCAAGTGCGGAACGTGCAAAGTAAAGCCCATTAAAACAGTCATCGGCAAGATAAAAGGCCAGTGAACTTCCGGCGAACGTTCGGTCATTTGCTTGGGTTTGCCACCGAAAACTAAACCGAAGACGCGCACCAAGCCAAAAGCAGTGACGCCGTTTACAAACAGCACTATTCCTAACAGCAAAGGATGAGTTTGCCAAAGCCCGGATGTGAAGTCTTCTAAAGCCCAGAAGCATCCGAAGGGCGGCAGTCCAACCAATCCAGCGCTACCAACAATAAACGATATCGCCGATATTGGCCGCTTTCCCCACAAACCGCCGAGACAGCGGACATCCTGAGTGATGCTGTTCCAAACTACCGAACCGATGCTCATCACCAGCAAACCCATTGCCAAGCTGTAGGCAAATATTAATGTCAGGGCTGTCTGGGCTTGTCCTGTGCCGACGGCGATAAATACTAAGCCCATGTAAGAGCTGACAATATAGGAAAGCGTGCGCTTGATGTCAATTTGGGCGATCGCAATTAATGAAGCACCAACCGCCGTCGCAGCGCCTACAATAATAGTTGTCTTCAGTCCGATCGGCGACAAAGCAATAACTGGTTGCAACTTAATCAATATCCAAGCACCAGTTTCCACAACTACGGTGTTCCGCAAAATTGTCGCCGGCAGCGGGCCTTCCATCGCCTCATCCAGCCACAGGTGCAAGGGAAACTGAGCGCACTTACCCATCGGGCCGGCAATCAAAGCTAAAGTCAGCAGTGTCGCTACAGTAGGGTCAAGCTTTGCAGTCTGAGCCCAAACAGCCAACTCGTCAAAATTCCAAGTTCCAGCCAGCGGCAGAATTGCGACTACTCCCATCAGCAGGAATAAATCTCCCACCCGCTTGGTTAAGAAAGCGTCGCGGGCTCCTGTCACCACCAAAGACTGATTGAACCACAGCCCGACTAGCAGGTAAGTACCCAAAGTCAGAACTTCCAAAATCATGTAGCTGAAGAAGAGAGAATTGCACAGTACCAAGCCGCACATCCCCGCTTCAAACAGCCCCATCAAGGAAAACAACCGAGCCCAGCCCCAGTCCATTTCCATGTAACCGAAAGCATAAATCTGCGCCAGCAAGTTCAGTCCGGTAATCAAAACTGTCGCCCCGACGGTGACAGCAGAGATTTCAACGGGAATGGTTAAGTCTAAACCTGCTACATTTAGCCAGGGAATGAACTGGTGTTGCGCTGGTTGGTTCCAGATAGCTGTGAGGGCGATGACGCCGTGTAGGAAAGCGAACAACGTTAATATGGCGTTCACATAACCGGATGGTCTTGGCCCCGTGCGACGGGTAACTGCCGGAAACCACAGTATCGACAGAACTCCACCGATGAGTGGATAGCAAGGTATAAACCAAACCGTCTGGAGTAAGATTTGAGCCATTGGCATTACCTGTAAAGGTTACAAAAATTTAAAATTCTGAGAATAATTACGATCGCGCTGACGACAGCACTGAAAAGCCAGAAGGCAGAATGAGAGGCTATTTTGGCGTCAGTATTCGAGTTACTCGTTGTTTTGAGACTAGGGGGGAAGAATAGACTTATTAATTTTATATTAAGTATTGCGTTAAATTTTCATATTTCTGATTCAGCATACTTATCTATACCGATAACCTCTACTTATAGGTATATATAGAGGGGGATGGTGTACAAACGAATATTTGTCGATCGCAAGTGCGATCAAACAATGATTTATTGCTCTAAAATATTAAAGCCGATTAAAACCGCTCAATGTCCCAAGCTGATTCTGGAAGTTTGGCTTGGCGCTGCCCCATTGCCCTTGCCCTAACATTCAAAAGACCGATCGGCGTATTGAATAAGTCTACCAGCTCCGAAGAGCCGATCGCACTTTTGGCAGCCGCAACCGGAAATTCCTTGAACAGCCATCTAGCCAGCCGATAAAAATATTCCTGTGTTGTCAATTCTCGCATCAAATCGACACCGTGGAGTTCGTGCAAATATTTATTAGATTCGCCGTACCGATACCATTGACTTTGCAACTGTTTTATTGTAGAACGGTGGCGGTGTCGGACGATCGCATTTTGAGCAAAATACATTTTATAGGATGTTTCCCGCAAAATCCGCCAACACAAGTCAGCATCGCCGCCACTGGTGAGGTAAGGGCGAAATAATCCTACTTGTTCTAAAACTAGCCTGCGTACAGCTAAGTTAGCGGTTTGACCGTAGGGACAAAAAGGGTGAGCGAGAGTATGTTTTTGAGATAAAATATTTTGGCGATCGGCGTGTTGTTCTAAAATAGTTTTACCGGGCAATGCGAGTATTTCCCCAGCGCTAATTCCTATTTCTAAGTCAACGAATGGCTTAACTAAATTTTCCAGCCAGTCAGATTCCGGGCGACAGTCTGCATCGGTAAATGCAATGATTTCGCCTGTTGATGCGCGAATTCCTTTATTGCGGGCGGCATAGGAACTTTGAATCTGATTTTCGGCGAGGTGGCGAATGGTTATTTGATTGAAATTGCTTCCCCCACTTACCAAAGGGGGAACTGAAGGGGTGTTAGAGCCTGCTGTTTCGAGGATTGCTGAAGTGCGATCGCGACTGTTGTTGTCTACTAATAGATATTCTACTCTGTGTGGCGGATAAGTTTGTGATCGCAGGCACTCGATCAACTCCGGCAAATCCATCTCGCCGTTGTAAACAGGCACAACCACCGAAACCTCCGGTAAAAACGTTTTAGTCATTCACAAACAACCGTAAACGATAGCATAACTAATATTGAGTAAGAGTGAACGAACCGCGAAGGCGCTAAGGAGGCTAAGGAAGATAAATAAGCAAATGTAGTTCTTCCTTTGTCCTATAAGCGTCTTCGCGGTTCTTCAAATAATTAAAAAGCGTTACTAAGTTCCATTGCATTAACGGGAATATAAATGGTCAAAATTATAACTAACTTCCGAGCCTTAAACAGGCAAGATGCCTGTTCCACAACTGCATTCAGTTCTTGTGGAACAGGCATCTTGCCTGTTTCTTTGAAATAGTAGAAAATATCTCTTACATCCCCTGTGCAATCCGTCACGCAATCCCTTCTCAACTGTTTTTTGTCAACATCAGAATCATTAAAACTAACGCCCCATTAGTTAAATAAAAAATGCCAACAACCTGAGTTTCCAACCAGCCGCACAACTCTAAATGATGGTGCAGCGGAGCCATTCTTAACAGACGTTTGCCGATGCCATCAGGCCCTTTTGTAGCTTTGTAATAACCTACTTGAGCAATTACTGACAGCGTTTCAATAAAGAAAATACCGCTGATAATTAATAATATCCAAAGGCTATTTGTTAATAAAGCTACCGCACCCAACGCACCGCCCAAAGCTAAAGCACCTGTATCGCCCATAAACACCTTGGCTGGATTGCGGTTGTGTGCTAAGAAACCGAAACAACTGCCGCTGATGCAAGCGCAAAAAATCATTAATTCTGGCGAAGTTGAGGCTACAGATGCGCCCAATCCCAAAAGTGCGATCGCGCCCAAACCGCCCATCAAGCCGTCAACACCATCGGTAAGATTAGTAGCATTGCTTTCGGCAACTAGCACAAAACCAGCCACTGGCCAGAACAGCAAACCTAATGGCAATACCCAACCGAAAGGCAAAGTAACATTCGTAGAAATAGCAGGTTGATGAAACATCAGCCACAGACAAAATAGAGCAGCAAAACTTATTTGCAAAGCCAATTTCATCCGAGGTGAAATACCTTTGTTCGACTTACGTCGCAGAATTTGCCAGTCATCAATCCAGCCAATGAAACCGTAAGCTAAAGTTAAAGCGGATACGGCAACAACATCTGAGTTAAACTTAGACCAAAGTAAAGCGACTGCTACCCCTGCAGGTACAAAAAAGATGCCTCCCATTGTCGGGGTTCCCGCTTTTTTCAAATGTGCTTGGGGGCCGTCTTCGCGAATTATTTGTCCAGCTTTTAGTTGCTGGAGTACGGGAACAACTGCATAGCCCAACCCCGACGCAACTAAAGCACAAACAACTAGCGGCATAAATAGCGATGCAGGTAAATTCAAAAATCTATCCGCTGCTACATCTAAACCTATCGCTAAAATGCCGAGCCCCAAACCCAGCAGCAGGAATAAATTCTTGCCTGTAAGTTTGAAAGGCAGACTAAAAGGGATTTTCTCATCCAAAAAGTTATCCATAACACTCCTCACCACACACTATTTGAGAATAAGCAATTGACAATGGGGGAATATGGTGCGATACAGGAGATTGAGAAATCTCTTAGTTTTTCTTCCCTGTTTCCGGTTGATTTCTTCACCCTTCTACCCGTTATTCTTCGCCTACACTCACATCCTCTTCTACTTCCTCTTCTAAATCATCGTAAGGACTGTCGTCAACTGCCATAAGTTCAGAAATTTCTTCTTCGTGCAGATAGTCGGGTTCTTGGACATCCCTTGCTAACAGGCGATTGTTAGATTCCAACCAGTCTAAAAGAGAAGATTGCTGTTTTAATGGAATTACATCCGCAGGTAAGTGGCGAGGAATTTGACGCAGAGATGGGTTGTACATGATTATCGGTTTTTAAAGACAAAGACGCGATCGAGTGAGGTAACGTTTTGCCGACGAACTACTAATTTGATCAAGCACTTGCAAATCGGGCATTTAGCAAGGCTAAAGCATTATACCACAGGCACTGTTTGGTTCCGGATCGGATAAGATGGGAGACCCTAAAGGCGATCGCCCCCAAGCATGGGCATGAGGATAACACTAAAATCCGCTCTTGCCAATCCTTCTTTAGCCGTAAGCATTGTAATCTGAGACGATCGTCTTTAAGATATCGCGGGACAGGTGGCGATCCTATTGTGCAAGCTTCCCGAACGGCAAGGGGTTGATTCACAACAGTCTCCTGGATTTTCATCAAAGCCTGAGCCCGAATGCCCTCTGGCTTTTTCAGTCAACTCTCAAGCAATAAATCTCAGAATGGATACAACGGCAGCGGTTTTATACAACAAAGAGGGCTACCACACCGGAGGCAAAAAACTTCTGGGGCGTCATTCAGCCGGAGAAGGGTTTCTCAAAAGCTTAGTCCAACACGGAACCGCTGAATCTCTCTACTGTTGCGCCGATAGCGAAACAACCTTTAAGGAGTTTTGTTCGCACATCCAACCTTGGTTGCAAAAACCTCGGAAAGTTCGCTGGATTCCGATGGAACGACCGGATTTGCTATCTCAACCGGGCACAATTTACCGACCAGATCCGGTTCTGTCGCAGATGGTTTGGGCGCGCAGATTTGTCGATCAGCGGGCCTACAGCGTTTGCGGCGTTACTCACACGATCGGTACACAATACATCATGGGGGCGATCGGCGATTTGATCACCGCACCCATGCAGCCTTGGGACGCCCTGATCTGCACCTCTGCAGCCGTGAAAACAGCAGTAGAAGGAGTTATGAGGGAGTGGTCTGAATATTTAGCCCAGCGGAACGGCGGTAAACCGGAAATTTTAGTCAAATTGCCGGTTATTCCCCTAGGAGTGGATTGCAGCGCGTTTCCGCAGGGTATGGAAGCAGTTAATACTCGTCGCCAACTGCGACAAAAACTCGGCATTTCTCCCGACGATATTGTTGTGTTATTTGTCGGTCGATTGATTTTTTCTGCAAAAGCTCATCCGGTACCCATGTACATCGCCCTAGAACGGGCCGCACAACAGACAAAAGCCAAAATCCACTTAATTCAAGCCGGTTGGATAGAAGATCCGAGAGAAGAACCCGACTTTAAAAATAGCGCGCCAATATTTTGTCCCTCGGTGAATGCTATTTTTTTAGATGGGAGACAGCCAGAAATTAGAATAAATATTTGGTCGGCGGCCGACATTTTCATTTCGCTGTCCGACAACATTCAAGAATCCTTCGGACTGACACCAATAGAAGCTATGGCGAACGGACTGCCGGCCATAGTCTCCGATTGGAACGGATACAAAGAATCTGTACGCCACGAAATAGACGGCTTCCGCATTCCCACACTCATCCCGCCCCCGGAATCTTGTTTAGATTTAGCCTTAAATTATCTTGACGGCAGCTTAAATTGGCCGACTTACATGGGTCACACTTCCCTCGCCACAGCAGTTGACATTGATGCTTGTACCCTGGCGTTGTGTCAATTAATTGAAAACCCAGAATTGAGAAAGCGGATGGGGGAAAATGCGAGACAAAGGGCGAGGGAAATTTATGATTGGAAAGTAGTAATTGCTGCTTACGAACAATTGTGGCGGGAATTAGCAGAAATTCGCTTTGTGGCACCGGAGTCAGCACCTTTAAAACCTGGGAAGCCGCCTTATCCCCTAGGCGACGATCCGTTTCGCGTATTGGGTAATTATGCGACTAGAAGTTTAAGCCATGAGATGATGCTGAGTCTGGGTGCGATCGCCACACCAGAACTTTTAAAGCAGGTACAGAAAATTAGGTTTACCAGTTTTGGTGAGGATAGGAGAATATCTGTTAACATTCAGATGGAGATATTGGATACAATTAAGCACGAAGGTGCGATCGGCGTGGGGGAACTTATCCAACGCTACGTTAAAAACGAGCAAGAATTAGCCTACTTGTATCGGACTCTGCTTTATTTGGTGAAATTTGATATCTTAGTTATTAGTTGTTAATCCTCTGCGGACTCGGCGATTCAAATCGCTACTACACAAAATTTCCTGCCTCTCGCTTGAGACAGAAGAAAAGAGCGGTCTGACTTTTGCCTCACCTTCGATAATTAATCCGTGTATTCGTGTCAAAATCCGTGTCGTGCCTTCCTTCTTAAAAAATCATGCTTAGAAAATCTGCACTATTAGAGATAATTGCTGGTAAGAATCGAGGTTTGCTGGCTACGGCTAGCGACAAACAAGCGATTTTAAGCGCGATCGCCCAATTGGAAGATTACAACCCCACACCGCGCCCTATCGAAGCCGCAGAGCTTTTAAATGGTGATTGGCGGTTATTGTACACCACCAGCCGCGACCTGCTGAATCTTGACAGTTTTCCCTTGGTGAAATTGGGTCAAATTTATCAATCTATCCGCGTCAAAGAATCTAAAATTTACAACATTGGCGAACTTTACGGCTTGCCTTATTTGGAAGGAATTGTCAGTGTAGCTGCGAGATTTGAGCCAACTTCCGAACGGCGAGTGCAGGTGAAGTTTGAGCGGTCAATTGTGGGTTTAAGCAGATTGATTGGCTATGAATATCCGGGGAAGTTTATCGATGAGATTGAGTCGGGGAAAAAGTTCGCTGCTGTAGATTTTGGGCTGGATACTCGCGAACAGCAGGGATGGCTTGATATCACTTATTTGGATAAGGATTTGCGGATTGGACGGGGGAATAAAGACAGCGTATTTGTATTGACAAAACAGTGATTTTGTGAGCGGTGATTAAGTGCGATCGCAATTTCATCCGCGTTTATCCGCGTTCATCTGCGGTTAAAAATCCAAAATAATATATCACTTCTGCAAACAATTCAAGAGTTCATCAGTATTCTTACTCCGTCGGTTTTTCCTGTTCTTTTTTTTCCATCGGCATTGACTTTCTGACAGCTAGCACTAACTCCGCTTCGGTACATCGATACAAGTCCCGCATTCGGAATACTTGCCAAACTTCCATTTTTGGCAATGTTCGACCCTTTTCCCAGTTGCGAATTGAAGATTCCGCACATTCTAGTATATGTGCTACGTCTATAATTTTCAGCCCTGCACGTTCTCTTAAGGCTCTCAGATCCATAGCTGACCGAACCTTTTGAGAAAAAAAACGTTAAGTTTTACCGTTAATAGTTGACGGAAGTGAGTTGTTTGATGTTTAATCATAGTAGTAGAGGCGTTAGTCGATTCCCGCCAAGAGACTTACTAACGCCCTTTCCTGTACTCCTTACGAATACAACACGATTATGCCACAAAACGGTTATCAACAGGGATTCGCTGCGAATCCTGGGGCGATCGCGTACCAAAAACGCCTTTACCCTTGGGCGATCGCCAAACTCATGCCCAGTATGCAGCGGGCGATTGTGGGGCGATTTCGCAGTCGATCGGATGCTGACGGACACTTGCTGTGTCTGCGTCAACTGATGCCTCAAACAACGCTTGTCGTAGTTTTTGACTTGCAACCAGACTTAGAAGTACCAATTGCGGCGCCCACAGCAATTCGATAAGCACAAGGATTGCGATCGCCATTTGTAGGGGCGGTGCCCCCGTGCCCACCCCCTTCGTCTGCAAGTCGATCTTTCTTGCATTTTCTTCCTTTTTAAGAATGACTCAGACTCGATAATTCATCCGTGTATCCGTGTAGGCATTCCTTTTTCCTTCGGCTATAAATAGCTACTTAAGTTAGGATAATTTTATCCTCAATTTGCTTTTAAATCATGACTTCTACAACTGTAAAATTCATCTTGCCTCAACTCGGTGAAATTCCTCAATGGCAAGCCGCGACATGGGAAGATTATGTAGCAGCCTGCGAAGATCCATCTTTGGAGGAAGCCAGAATATTTTTTTATGAAGGATATCTTTGGATAGACATGGGTAATGAAGGGCCTCAGCACGCCAGATTTAACAACCTCTTGACGCTGGTATTTTACGCCTGGTTTGTCAGCAAAGGAGGACAAGCTTTCGATGATTTGGGTGGATGTGTAATTGAGAAGCCAAAGGTAGGAGGAGGTGCGCCAGATAGAATTTTATACATCGGCGGAGAATTCATCCAGTGGCAAAAAGGGGAACCGCGCCGAATTAATCTGAATCAATCCCGAATTCCCGATTTAGTAGTAGAAACTGCCGATACTACTTTGGCGAGTGATTTAGATGAAAAGAAGCGGTTTTATGCTGCTTTGGGAATTCCTGAGTATTGGGTAGTAGATATTAAGGGCGAGAGAGTTTTGGCATTTCGCTTGCAGGAAAACGGGAAATATCAGGAATGCGAAATTTCCGGTGCCCTTGAAGGATTGCCAATTACTTTACTATCGGAGACTTTGAAACTTTTGGGTGAGGGAAATGGGACGGCGGCGATGTGGTTTGCTCAACAAATTGGGAAGTTGTAGAGAGGTTGGCGAACAGTGCGTTAGCGAAGCCCTCGAAGAGGATCGCACGCGATTCACAATAATTGTTTCAAGCTCTACTCTAGGGCTGCCACAATCTCTGAGAATGTTGATATTTGTGCTAAGCTAATCTACAAAAGATGTCACTATCGTGCAGTAACCTTTCTGTGATTTAAAGGAGCAAGTCAATGAATATTGTCTTAAAGCCGGAATACGAAGAGTTTATTCAAGCGGAAATTAAAAGCGGAAAATATGGCAGCGCTGAAGAACTAATTGGAGAAGCGATCGCACTTTTAAGAGAACGAAAACAACGCATCGAAGAACTCCGCCAGAAAATAGCAGTGGGAACTGCACAAATTGCTAAGGGACAAGTGACAGATGGAGAACTTGTGTTTGCCAAAATTCAAGAAAAAATAGATCGAAGAGAACAGTCAGGGGCATGAACAGTTATACATTTTCAGATGAAGCCGTCCGAGACTTGAATGAGATTTGTGAGTACATTGCTGGCAATAGTTCCAGGGCCGCCAGCGAGCTTTTTGATGCAATTCGTCAAAAATGTAAACTTGTCGCCGAATTTCCCAATATGGGCAAACGCTATGAGAGGTTATCCCCCAACTTGCGCGGATTTATTGTTAGGGATTATTTAATTTTTTATTACCCGAGATCGGACGGGATTGATATTGCTCGCGTGCTGCGGGGCGATCGAGATTTGGAATTATTGTTTTCAGAGTCAGGGGAAGATTAATTAGCTTTGAATATATCTGAACGGGCGATCGCACTTGAAAAAAAGGGCGATTCCCTACGGGATAGCTACGCTTTACGCACTTTTAGATTTGGGATGGCAGATGTGAGAGATCGAGGGCATTCCAGCCATAACTCAACATCTATTCCCAAGGGAAATCTGGTATCACCTCATCAATTTCAGCCATAATTTGCATTGTCTCTTTCAAAGCAACCACGACGCGCTGATAGTGCAGCACCTCATCAAAAGATAAACTGCGATTTGCTTTTTTGCGGTCTTTCAACCATTTATCCAATACTTGATATCCACCTATTTTAAACGCCCAAATTTCGGGGAAAATACCTTCAAAATATTGCTGTTTGTTAATATAAACCCGCAGTTCCGATTCATTGTAAGTAACTTGAGTAACAGCATTATCGCCACTGACAGGATATTTAGTAATTACCTTATTTAATTTTTTCGATTTCATCACGTGCAGTTCTACCAATTCCTCACCTTTTTTAGCGAGTGTTTGAAAAAGTTCATTGTCGGAAGTTAAGGGTAAGCGGGGAAAGTTTATTTTCAGGAATTCTGCATAACGCTGGCGGTAGGTAGGACTGTGAAAGACAGAATATGCGTAATAAAAGATTGCTTCGGGAGTTGGTATATAGCCTAATTTTTCACGAATGGCACTGAGGAAGTTTTGGGATAAATTGGGAGTGCGGTCTGTGAATAAATTACCCTGCTCGTTTTCAGTATCAGGATAGAGGTAAAGGGGGAAAACATTAGCATTATCGGCTGACGAAATAACACTCTTATCTGTAACTGTATCTGTTACAAAGAATTGAGTATTAGCTCCTTCCCTTGTTCGTCTAATAGTAATAAAGCCCAGGTTTTGCTTTTGGAATTGATTAGCTAGTTTTTCTCTAGCTCTCTCCAAAACTTCAGTACAGTATAAAATAGCGCGTTGGTCAAAAGGTCGATATAAACATAACTTCAAATCTTTGTCTATAATCTGATCTGCTCCTCTTTGAAGTCTCAGTAAAGTTCTATCAGCCTTAATAGCTTTAGTTTCTCGCAATGCAGTATCAATTTTTACTTTAAGATCGTTAACTAAAAAATCATAAAGAAACTCATCATCTCCACTGGTGACTCCCATAGATTGAAAAATAAAAATATCTAAAATCTGCCACCCATTGTCATACTCAGGTTTTAGGTCAGTATTTTGTATTTTAAATAAATAATCTCGTGAAAAATCATTAATCTCTTTCCATTCAGTTGTATCAAGATCGCAATTGCTTAAAACATTATATTTGTTAGTACGACTTCCCCATAATTCAGCATGATGAACTTTTGCCGGAGTCGACTTACCAGGCTCTTTGATAAAAATGCCAATACTGACTCCCTGCTGAATATCAAACACATTTTGGTCAGGCGAACCATCTGGAGAAACTTCTTTCTTTTTAGAATTACCGTGCAAATCTAAAACATAAATATCAGTAAAAGTTTGCATCAAATTTTGACGCATTCCCCGAAAAGTCGGGTTATCGAGATAACCGTGATTAGTCACAAAAGCCAAAACACCAAACCCCGTTTGACTAACTCGCCACTGTCCAAAACGAATAAATTTTACATAATCATCTTGCAGCCATTTAGAATTGCGCTCTTTCAGCGGTACACCATCCACATAATAGTAATCTTTTACCAATCCTGCTATCCATTCACTCTTATTAGCAGAATGACCAGAATAAGGCGGATTTCCCAACACAACCATCACCGGGACATCCCGCTTAATTGCTGAAGCTTCATTAGCTTCTTGCGCCACAAATTGAGCAAAGAGAACCTCTGATTTTTTTAAAGCTTCATCTAATGTATTCGTGAGATAAACTCCTAAACGCTGTTTGCTGCTAAACTCATAGCCGAGATTTTGCAGTTGCAAACCGAGTTTGAGGTGTGCTATGGCATAGGGAGCCATTAACAACTCAAAACCAAATAATCGGTTTAATAAATTCTCCTGTACATACTGATTCCAACTCCCAGATATTCCCATATCTTCCAAGTTTTGATAAATGCGATCGACAACTCCGTAAAGAAAAGTACCCGTACCAGTTGCCGGATCTAGAATTTGAACTCGCGGCTGTTGCGTATCTGGATTTTTGCTATTATCTGCCAATCCTAGAGGTAGATTAAAACGGTTTTTCAGAATAGCATCGACAGAGCGAACAATATATGAGACAACTGGTTCAGGAGTGTAGTAAACCCCGCGACTTTTCCGCAAAGCTGAATTATACGCTGCAAGAAAGGTTTCGTAAAAATGAACAACTGGATCGGATTGGCGAGTGCGACTACCAAAGTTTTCCAGAATAGCAGTCATGTCAACGCGCCCTAGTAGCTCGACTAAATCATCGATTGCCCAGTTAATCTTACCGAGTAAATCCGTTTCGATAATACTGTTAAATAATCGCCGCAAAAAGGGATTAGTAGCTGGGATGTACGTGCCCGCTGTCCGGCGGTCAAAAACTTGATTTCCGGGATTCTGAGCGTGACCAACTCGCGCCGCAAATAAACCATAGGAAATAGTTTGAGCGTACATATCTGCAAAAGCCGCATCATTGAGATCCGGCAGCAATATCTCATTAAATCCACGCTTGAGTTGATGTAATTCTCCCGTTTCAGTTTCGATTTGCAAAGCTGATTCTGTAGCGAGTAGAATTGATTTGGTTAATCGCGCCATCTGCTTTGCCAAATCTTCAGGGCTGTTAATGGCTGCACCAGCGTAATTAAGAAATCCCTCGATTAATTCAAGAGTTTTGTCAGAATTGCCGAGAGTAATTTCGTTTCCTGTTCTTTCGGCTAAAACTGCAGTCAATCGGACTTTCCCCTCAACATACCAGCGAAACTCTAGATAATTCGTGAGAATTAAATTACCGTTTAACGATTCTCGATATCGCTGCAACTGTTCGGTTTTTTCAACAGGATTCAAATCTAACCCGACATCCTTAGCTTCCACATAACCGACGAGTAAATCCCTGCGCCTGACAGTAAAATCTGGAACACCAGCTTTATTACCTTTTTCTTCTATGATTGCTACCAAACTAGCCGCCGGATTATCGAGTAAATTCTTGATAGTTGGGTAATGGGTGCGCTCGCTTCCCCGCAGTAGATTGCTCTGAATAGACTGGATGTAGGTATCAAAACGCATGGGCTTCGCCGTTAACGGTATGAATCATTATATAATAGTCAGTGTAGGGCGATCGCACTCTTGCCCAAAAAGCAATCAAAATCATCTGCGTCCATCTGCGTCATCAGCCTCAATCTGCGGTCAAAAAAACGACAAATCGCCTCGCTTACCATCATAAAAATATAAAAGATAAAATCCTAAAAAAATGCTTCGACTCTCCCAAACCCAACTCAAAATCCTCGAAGAATGCCCCCGCAAATTCCAACACAGCTACCTCGAACTACTCGCCACCACCGCCTCCCCAGAACACAAAGAAAAACTCACATGGGGAAGCCACTTTCACCTATTAATGCAGCAGCGAGAACTCGGACTTCCCATTGAATTCATCATCCAACAAGACCCGGAATTGGGACGCTGTGTGGCAGCATTTATTAACACCGCACCCGAACTTTTCGCCGATTCAGAAAATAGCGATTCCCTACGGGATAGCTACGCTTCACGAATTTTCCGCCAAGCCGAACACCCCCGCACTCTAATTTTCCAAGACTACCTATTCACCGTTATATATGACTTACTAATAGCCGAACCAAACGCCGCCCAAATTCTCGACTGGAAAACCTATCCCCGCCCTCAAAAATCAAAATGGATAGCCGAAAGTTGGCAAACTCGCCTCTATTTATACGTCTTAGTAGAAACCAGCGACTATTCCCCCGAACAAGTTTCCATGACATACTGGTTTGTACAATTGCAAGGAGAAGAACCGCCCAAAAAACTCACATTTGATTACAACAAAACAGAACACGATCGCACAAAACAAGATTTAACTCACTTATTGCAGCAGCTAACCGACTGGCGACAGCGCTATACCGAAAACGGCGAATTCTTACCTCAAGTAGAAATTAGTTCCAATTTGTGCGATTCTTGTCAATTCGCCACTCGCTGCAACCGCACACAAAACACAAAAACTCTCTCACCAGATATTCTCGCAGAAACTCCCACAGATTGGCTACCCAATCTTGCTATAATCGATGAAATATTTATTTAATTCAAATCTTGTACTATGCAACTATTAGTCGCCCGGTGGGGGCGGGTTTATAGATATTGTGAATGTGAATGAAAGATTGTTGGTGAACCCGCCACTACAGGAATTAATCAAATAACTTATGACAGAACTACTTCAAAATTTGCCAACTCAACCCCTATCCCAACCCCCAGCTTGGCTGATAGAAGCTGTCAGAAACCATGCACCAGAACTCCCCGGAAACTATGCCGCCGCACTTCTGTGGTATAGAGGAATTCAAAATCCCGAACAAATACCCGGTTTCTTAAATCCCCAACTTTACCAACCAGCAAGCCCCTTTGAATTCGGACTAGAAATGACCTGGGCGATAGAAAGAATCCAGCAAGCACGAAACAGCGGCGAAAAAGTAGCAATTTGGGGAGATTTCGACGCCGACGGCATTACCTCAACTTCCGTACTTTGGGACGGACTGGGAGAATTTTTTGCTCAAAACGACCAACTAATTTATTACATTCCCAACCGCTTAACCGAATCTCATGGACTCAATATCGCGGGAATAGATGCCTTAGCCAAATCTGGAATTAGCTTAATTATTACCTGTGATACTGGCAGTACAAACATCGCCGAAATCGAATACGCTACCAGCTTAAATATCGATACAATTATCACCGACCATCATACATTACCTGACCATCGCCCGCCAGCTACAGCCATTATCAATCCCCGCTATTTTCCCCCAAACCACCAACTATTTAACCTCTCTGGAGTTGGAGTAGCCTACAAATTAGTTGAAGCCTTGTATCACACATTACCAGATATTCCACAGCGCCCGCTCACAGATTTATTAGAATTAGTAGCGATCGGCTTAATTGCCGATTTAGTCCAACTTACAGGAGACAGCCGCTATCTAGCACAAATCGGCATCCAACAACTGCAAAAACAAATCGCAAATCCCACCCGCCCAGGAGTTGCAAAATTACTCGAACTGTGCAAAAGATCGGGCGATCGCCCAACCGACATTTCCTTCGGCCTCGGCCCCCGAATCAACGCCGTCAGCCGCATTCAAGGTGACGCCAGCTTCTGCGTAGAACTCCTCACCAGCCGCGACAAAAAACGTTGCGAAGAACTAGCAAACTTAACCGAAATTGCCAACTCCCGGCGCAAATCTTTACAAAAAGATGTTGCCAAAGATGCCGCCAACAAACTAGCAAAACTCGACCTTTCAACTACTAGCGTCATTGTTCTCAGCGACCCTCAATGGCCGGTAGGAGTATTAGGATTAGTAGCGGGACAAATCGCCCAAGAATACGGCCGCCCCGTGATTTTATTCAGCACAGAAGGAAGCGAAAAAATTAATGAAAATTCCCCAGAAATGCAATTTACCTCCTTCTTAGATTCAGAATCACCAACACTTTCCGAATCCAAAATTGCCAGGGGTTCCGCGCGTTCCGCCAATCAAATCGACCTTTACCAATTAGTCAAAGATCAAGCGCATTTATTGCACAGATTTGGCGGTCATCCCTTCGCTGCCGGATTGAGTCTCCCAGTTGAAAATATCCCCCTATTTACAGATGCGGTAAATCAGCAACTGCGACAACAATACAGCACCGATAGTTTAACAGCAGCCCCCGTTCAAGCCGACTTAAAAATTACTGTCTCCGAATTAGGCAAGGACTTATTTCAAGAACTAAAATTGCTCGAACCTTGCGGCATGGGAAATCCTGCCCCCAAATTGCTGATTGAAAACTGCTGGTTTGACAATCTGTGGAATCAAAAAATTAAGGATTTGAAAGGGCAAAAACTAGAATATATCAAAACAGAATTTACAATTAGGGACGAATCTAGCGATACGGGATTTCCCGGCATTTGGTGGGGACACAATCAAAATGAAGTTCCCCAAGGCCGGTGCGATGTCACCGTTGAACTCGATTTTAATACTTACAAATCGCGGTATGAAGTGCGCCTCGTGTCAGTGCAAGAACGCACGGAAGAGATCC
Source organism: Microcoleus sp. Pol8_D6 (assembly GCF_036700965.1). Taxonomy (NCBI): domain Bacteria; kingdom Bacillati; phylum Cyanobacteriota; class Cyanophyceae; order Oscillatoriales; family Microcoleaceae; genus Microcoleus; species Microcoleus sp. Pol8_D6. Next base: position 33,569 of record NZ_JAUBPW010000039.1, read on the forward strand.
AAATAAATTCCCCGACTCAAATAGATTGGATTGTAGACTGGCGCAATAGAAATAACGATGAAGAATTATTAGGCGCTAGCACAAACTTAGAATCTCAAATGCCGATCGACAATCTAGTTTACAATTCCGAAAAGGTCGATCGCGAAAACTCGATCGTCCTCAAAGAATGCCCCGCAAGCTGGGACGAACTGCGGATATGGTTTCGGCAAGCACAGTACACTCAGAAAAAACTCGCGATCGCCTATACTTTACCTCCACTCGTACCCCCACAGCAAATCTGCCAACAGCTAATCGGCATCGCCAAATACCTCAGCCGCACCAACAAACCCGTTACCAGACAGCAACTGCGCCAAAAACTCGGCATCAGCGACACATCGCTGCAACTAGGGTTCAAAACCCTAACATATCTCGGTTTCCAAATCTATTATCGCGATCGAGCTTTCCACATCACCAGACAACCCGAAACCGCACAGCGTCAAGACGCGCCCGATCAAATCCCCAAACCCTTATTAGATAGCCAATCCCTTCAATTCTCAGTGCCAAATTCCCCGATTGCTGCCCGTTTTGCAGCGCAATTCCTAGCAGCCGTCTCCGAAGAACAATTCCGGCGGAAATATTTCTGTGAAGTACCCCTTTCGACCATTGTGTCGATCGCGCGAGAAACCGTTTTCCAAGAAGATTCTATAGCAATTCCCTTCTAACTGAGATATTGCACCATTGTTAAGAACGGAATCTCCGGCCCGTTCCACTCATGAGATAACTTTGCTTATGGGTTACACACGCTGTTACCACTGGTGGGGCTGGGTTTTGGTCCCCTGAAGCGAGAGAAATTTTTGTGGGTCTGGCTTAAGAGGTCTATTCCTGACACGGCGGCAACATCTCAGTTCTAAGAAATATCTTAGTTCTGAATTCATCCCGATAAAATAAGGCATAGGGCAATGCGAGTTATCCGTTGCGAGTCAGGCCCAAAACTCATAACTCCTAACTCACAGCCCAAAACCCAAAACTCCCCACCGCCAAACTCGCTCGCCCATCTCCCATTTAAAACCCCTATGCTTCTGTGTCCCCGCTGCCAATTTGAAAATCCCAATCCAAACAAGTTTTGTCAACAGTGCGGAAATTCCCTAATTTACAAACCTTGCCACGAATGCGGTGCCCAAGTCGCTTTTAGCGCCAAAGAATGTCAGAATTGTGGCGTCGCAACAGGTCAAGTGTGGCGGGCCATTATCTGCGGTCGATCGAATTTTGCAGCAGTCGAGGCAGACGAGTCCACCCTACCCCCAGCCGAGTTTCCCCAAACACCAGACATAGTTCCAGAAACCGCATCGCGCCAAAACTCTCCTGAAGCAATCACAGACGCGATTAAAACAGAAATAACCACCCCACCCGAACCCCAAACAGCAGTCGAACCAACTTCTCCACAGACCGAAGTCGCCGAATTCAGCAGCGCAGAAATAGACGCTGTGGTAGCCGTGGGGGCGATCGCACCAGCATCCTTTCAAACAACAGAAAAAAGCTCTAATACAGCACCAGAGCGCGAAATCACCCCATCTGAGCAGAATTTTACAACCGCACCACAGCCTAAACAAATCCAGGAAGCAACCGAGAACCCCCACAGCCCAAACATAGCTGACACCTCCCCTCCATCTCCAGAAGTCCCCATCTCCAATTCACAATATTTAATCCCTTCCCAGCCAGCCGGAGCTTATTTAGACACTCAGCAGCGCTACCAACTCCTAGAAACCGTGCCGCCGAGAAAACGCTCAGACACAGTAGAAGTAACAGTATTGGACTGTCAGCCACTGGAAATGTCACCCCTCAAAGCCATGCTAGCAGCCAACTCTGCCAGCGTCGCCAGACGAACATCCCCCTATACCGCAGCAATCAAAGGCGCAGAAAATTCAACCAATCCCGCCTTAGCTGAGCTTTGCCAAGGCATAGCTGAACCTTACCTGGCACTGCGGTGGCAATTCTCTCAAAACCTGCCAGTCATTCACGATAGCTGGTCAGACAACGAACAGGCAGTGCTGCTGCTAGAAGACTGCTCCCAATGGCCGCTGCTGGTAGAACGGTGGAGTCAACCGGAAACTTCCACCCAGCAAATTTTATACTGGCTACACGAAATGACAGAACTCTGGGCTGCCCTAGAACCCTGGCGCTGTCGGCAAAGCTTGTTGGAACTGACAAATTTGCGAGTCAACCCCGACTCTTCCTTTTCTTTAGCTTCTTTGCGACTGCAATACCTCTATCCCGAACCCGCTGGCTCAAACCTACAACTGGTAGATTTAGGGCAATTGTGGCAGGTGATATTTAGCCAGTCCGATCATCGCACTCAGTTTGGCGCCTTGCTCGAACTGCTGCAACAAATGTACAGAGGCGAGATTAACACAATAGAAGAATTGCGATCGCGCCTAGAAACAGTTCCCCTCGAACTCCAACCCGCACCTTCACCAAGCTCAACCCCGACACGCAGGCATTACCGCACCCCCGACGAGTTGCCCTCCGAGGTGGGCGAGGTCTTAACCCAGCCCATGCCACTCCAGATTTACAGCTTAGAAGACGCAGGCCTCACCGATGTTGGCCGCACGCGCGACCACAACGAAGACTTCTTCAGCATCTGGACTCAGCTCAACAAACTCGAAAGCTCCTTCGGTCGGATTTTTCAAACCAAAGGGCTTTACATTCTCTGCGACGGCATGGGCGGACACGACAGCGGAGAAGTAGCCAGTCAACTAGCGGCTGAAACTCTCAGAGAATTCTTTCAAACCCGTTGGGAACATCAACTACCTCCGGCAGACACCATCCGCGAGGGAGTCCTGCTAGCCAACAAAGCCATCTTTGAAATCAATCAAAAGGACGGACGCTCCGGCAGCGCCCGTATGGGCACAACTCTAGTCGCAGTCTTAGTTCAAGACACCCACTTCGCCGTTGCCCACGTCGGCGACAGCCGCCTCTACCGACTGAGAAAGGGACAAACCCTAGAAAAAATAACCTCAGACCACGAAGTCGGGCAGCGCGAAATTAAGCGCGGAGTTGACCCGGAAACTGCTTATGCTCGTCCCGACGCCTATCAACTAACTCAAGCCCTCGGCCCGCGAGACAGTAATTTTCTCAAGCCTGACGTGCAGTTTTTAGACTTGTGCGAAGATACCTTATTAATTTTGGCTTCCGACGGTCTGACAGATAATGATTTGTTGGAAAGTCACTGGCAGAACACTCTCGAACCCCTGTTCAATCCCCAAGCTGATCTCGACCAGGGAGTTACCCAGTTGATTGAACTGGGTAACAAACGCAACGGTCACGACAATATCACGGCAATTATCATTCGGGCGCAGGTAGGCGCATTTCGATTTTAGAATTTGGATGCTGCCAACTTTTTCAACGGTGGCGCCTTCCCCCTGTGACGGCCTGGGTTAAACCTGCAATTCTTGCAGAGAAAAAAAACAGCTTCTGCCGTTTCCGGGCAAGGCTTTACTGCTCCCTCTGTTCTTAGGTATCCGGTGTTAAAACAGCTTAGGTTTGAGTGATCAAAAACTGATTACAGACCCATACTATTGCAGACAAGCTGTAGAGTACCAACCATTTATCCGTAGCTTTAATTTTGAGACTCTGTTCAGGGAATCTACCGGAAAAAGTTGCTTGAGAGTAAGTGGATTCATCATAGTTGAAAGAGCTTTCACTTACAAAAATAGTTGGTCTAATGAAAAAAAATCAACTAAAATGAAGTGAGTCCGCAGGCTGGCTAATGCGAAATCTGTTTTATACTCGATCGCTATCGGGGCAACGTGGGAAGTGTCAGCTCTACATATATATTTGGGGCTGACATCACCATCTGCTGCTACATCAAATTTACGTAAAAGTTTAGCGATTGTTTACCTAGTTTTTGTTGTTGCAATTTTTTAATTGATAGACTGTGTTTTAAGGAGCGATCGAGCCTTCAGAAATTTTCTGGATAATTGTTCGCAAAAAACTATTTATAACTTAATTGTTTATGAAATCTTTAATCATAATCAGGATATTATAAAGTTTTCGTGAAACTAACCTGTGAAGCTCATAAGTAATTTTTAATTTCTAATTTTTCAAACCCCTACGCCCCAAATTTGTAAATTCCCGCCAACTCTCACTGCCAAATCAGGGAGTTCAACCACATCAATCGAAAATGCTGCTGACTCTTTTAGATCCAGAAAAACAGACCCCCCTGCAACAGTGGAGTTTCGAGAGCGAATCCATTATTCGCATCGGCCGCTCTCCAGACAATCACGTTGTGATCCCCAATGCTCTAGTGTCGCGGCAGCATCTGGAATTGCAAAGAGTTAATAACGGGAGATCCAGTCAGTGGTACTTAGTCAATTCGGGGACAAATGGCACTTTGGTAAACGGTATTCTCATGTCTCAGGGTTGGATATCCGACGGTGCCCTGATCCAGTTGGCGCGGGGTGGTCCTATTCTGCATTTCCAAGTGATTACTATTGAAGTCGGCGGCAAGATTGAGGCGAACCTCAATGTCAATCTCGCGACACCGAGGTGTACCCACGCGGGAAACCCGCCGGGGAATTTATTCTGCATCCACTGCGGCGAACCGATTAAAGTCGATCGCACGGTGCGCCACTACCAAGTGCTGAGAACTTTGGGTCAAGGCGGTATGGGAACAACGACTTTAGCCTGGGATCGAGATAAAGCGAAAGCTCAACAACCCGGAAGTTCCCCCGCAGCTTCTCTGGTAGTTCTCAAGGAAATGAATGCTGACATGGCTCAAATAGTCAAAGCTCAAGAACTGTTTGAACGTGAAGCTAAAACTCTCAAGGCCCTCCACCATCCGGGAATTCCTCAGTTTTTTGACTTTTTTGTGGAAGGGGGCAAAAAATACTTGGTGATGGAAATGCTCCACGGCGAGGATTTAGAAAAACGCATCTATAACCGCGGGCCTGTTGCTCCCCAACAAGCAATAGAGTGGATGATCCAAACCTGTGAGGTTTTGGACTACATTCACTCTCAAAAACCCCCGATCGTCCACCGGGATATTAAACCAGCTAATTTGCTGGTGCGCCACCGCGACAATTGCATTACAGTGCTGGATTTTGGTGCCGTTAAAGAAATCGGCACTCCTCCAGGGACTCGCATCGGCGTTGAAGGCTACACGGCACCAGAACAAGACCGGGGACAGCCTCTACCTCAGTCAGATTTATATGCTATTGGGCCTACTTTGATTTTTTTGCTGACGGCCCAAAGCCCTCAAAACTTTTACGGGAAAATAGCTGGAGGTTACGGCTTTAAGCTAGAAAATATTCCGACGATCGCCCCCAAGCTGCGGGAGACCATTTTGCGAACCACGGCAGCTGAGCCTGGGGATCGCTTTCAAACTGCTCAACAATTAGCTCGAGCTTTAGCAGCTTCCGTTTAATAGAAGTCAAAAGTCACAAGTCAAAAGTCACAAGTCATTAGGAAGAGGGCAAAGGGAAAAGGGAAGAGGGAAGAAGCTAGCAACGGAAATTTATGAAAGAAAATTTACCCAATCACCTCGAAATTTCTCTCCGACACCCCATTCCTCCGTCTTCTCTGTTATTCTTCGTCCCAAGCTTCTACAGCTATCAACTCGCTCACGGGGTCTTGCATAGAAAAATCAAACTCTAGCAATTGCTGTTTCCAGTACGGCCATTCGTCGCCGTAAAGCAGAGCAATTTTCCAAATACTGTCTGTCGGTTTGATAATGTCAGACGTGACGAGAGAATGCACCTGACGCTGGAACTTAACCATCGGCTGTATCACCTTCTGGCTCATAATACCTCTTGAATTGTTTAAATCTTGTGTAATTACCACTTCCCAGCGCACACTCTTTATCGCAGTTTCGCCAAGAACAGTCTAGCCAAGATACGTGTAGATTTTAGTCGGGAAGCTACATATTCAACTTGTATCTCAACACTGTTTGTTTTGACAAGGCCCTATAAGCAAGACTGAATAGTCAAGACCGACTTCAAAGAATTAATCATCTGTGAAATGTCGCACTGTATGCTGTCGATCGGCAGTGGAAGGTTTGCCGCCTCAATTGTTTCCACATAGTATATGCAAGGGCTGCGCTCGGCTTGTTCGGGAAAAGGCTGAGTTTGCGTAGGAGAAACTGCAACTACTGCGCTTTCGCTGCTACAGCGTAATTTCCGCTTTCCTGCGGGTAAACCACACCTGTTTCACCTTCGACGCTGGGTTCGCTGTGAGAGTGGGATGTGAACTACATAAACTGATTATAGCTCTACTCACCGCAAAAGCGATCAAAAATTGTTGGATACTGTTGATCGCCACCCCTAAATGTCGATCGAACATTCAAAGGCGACAGCAGACCGGGCGTAAAAGCAAGTTCCAAACCCATCGTCCGTCCTGATTGAGTCAATCTCAAATCTCAAATCTTAAATCTCAAATCTAAAATTGTATGACTTGGACAAGGCGACACATTCTCACTCTGGCTGATTTTACCTCGGACGAATACGATACGGTGCTGCAAACAGCAGCCAGTTTTCGGGATGTGCTCGGCCGCCGCACGAAGAAAGTGCCGGCCCTGCAGGGTCAAGTGGTCGCGAATTTGTTTTTTGAACCTTCTACCCGGACTCGCAATAGTTTTGAGTTGGCGGCGAAGCGGCTGTCAGCGGATACGCTGAATTTTACCCCTGGAAGTTCTTCTCTAACGAAGGGGGAGACTATTCTGGATACGGCTAAGACTTATCTGGCGATGGGAACGGATTTGATGGTAATCCGGCACGAACAAGCTGGAGTTCCGAGCACGATTGCTTCGGAAATGGATCGCTTGGGTTCGAGAGTCAGCGTTCTCAATGCTGGAGACGGCCAGCACGAACACCCATCGCAAGGTTTGCTAGACTTATTTACTATTTGTGCTCTGTTAGATACCGAACGTCCGCGGCTGGAACTTTTAGCGGGTAAAAAAATTGCTGTGGTGGGGGATATCTTACATTCGCGGGTGGCTAGGTCTAATATTTGGAGTCTAACGGCTTCTGGGGCAGAGGTTCATTTGGCCGGGCCGCCAACTTTGCTACCGCTGTTGTTTGCTGAGTGTGGCGATGGTAGGGAAGGCAAATTATTTTTGCATTGGCAGCTTGAACCGGCTTTGGCCGATGCTGATTTTGTGATGACTTTGCGGCTGCAAAAGGAACGGATGAGCGACCATTTGCTGCCGAGTTTACGAGAGTACCATTCTTTGTACGGGATTACGCGCGATCGGCTCAAACTCTGCAAGCCGGATGTGAAGGTGTTGCACCCTGGTCCGGTTAACCGTGGCGTGGAAATTAGTTCCGATTTGATGGACGATTCCCAGTTTAGCCTGATTTCTCAGCAAGTTACCAGCGGCGTGGCGGTGCGGATGGCATTACTTTATCTAATCGGCGGCGGTAAAGCTTAGGCTGTTAGTTGTTAGTCCTGAATTTCGGATGTGCCATGATTTTCAGGATCTATCGCCTCTTTAAAATAATCGTTACCCGGTAAAACCGGGTAACGATCAACACTCTTTCTAGAAATGTAAAGTGCTCTAGTTAAGAGTTAGGAAAGCCACGAGGCTTTCACCCAGCCGCCACCTTTGAGTTGGGCCCAGCCGTTTCTGTAACGACCGGTCAATTTCACATTGTCTCCATTGTATAACTTGCCGATGACATGAGAACAGCCATCGGGGCGGTGGCGGATATTCAGTCGGCCGCCGTTGGTTGCAACTTCAGCGTAGCTGTGACGGCTGTGACCGCCACAACGGGAGTAGCCGCAACTTGCCTGCGCTTCGCCTGGGACACCCAGAACAGATAGAGCTACTGCCATACCTGCAACGCCTATCCATGCAGAATTAGGAATTTTCAAGCCCAGTTGGTCTAACGACTTGACTTGGAGTTCGGACTCTGGAGATTCATAAGCAACAAAAGAGTGGCTCAATGCTAGTGCTTCCATAGTTTCCTCGTGATTGTTGTTAACCTTTCTTGGTGCAGACTCAGGTCAAAACCTCAATTAACAGCCCAAATTATTAACTTATGTTTCATAAAAGCCACAAAATGGCGTTAAGGTCTTGCTTTTGCCGAGTATTGGCTAATGTTCCTGAACCCTGCACAGGTATATCATGTCATTTATGTAGCTTTCCGGAACAAAAAAATAAATAAAGTTTACATCGACTGCTAAAAATTTTGCCGACGCAGATCAGAACTCCGGGCAGAATTAAACTTAACTGTGTCATTAAAAAGCGAACGAAGTTATCGATTGGGGTTGGGAATTGCTTGTACTGAGTTGCGAATGACACTACTTATTTTGGTACTTATTTATTGAATTGCTACAGCAAGATGGGCATTTAATTCCCTCGAACAAGCATCCGGCTCGTCTTCAAGCACAATCTTAATTTGCTTCGGGTCAGTCATAGTGTAGCCGATCGCACTCGTGCAGAAGTTCGGGGCGAGGGCGCCGGGCCCTGGGCCGTGCTACAAGATGGGTCTCAAGATTAGTCGCCCTATGTCCCCGACAAAAATGCAAGACAAATCCATCGCGACTTGATTTGTGTCAAGATCAATTAACTTCTCCAGCACCACTTCTTTCGCAATGAACTCCTTCGCTACACTTTTGATCGGCACAATTCCTCAACGCCATGAATCAGACAGCTTCGCCATTACCTTAGCGCCGTTGTCGGTAGAGGAAATATACGCTTTGGCAGATGACCCCGCGAACGGAGCCGTGGTAATGATGAGCGGTACAGTCCGCAACCAAACTGATGGTCAAGCTGTAGTTTCCCTAGAATATCAAGCCTACGAACCGATGGCAGTGCGAGTATTCCAGCAAATTGCTACTGAAATCCGCCGCCAGTGGGCCGATGTCAATCGGGTCGCTATTCACCACCGTGTCGGACACTTGCAGGTGGGCGAAATCAGCGTACTGGTGGCTGTTGGCTGTCCCCACCGGGACTCAGCCTTTGCAGCTTGCCAGTACGCCATAGATACGCTCAAACACAATGTACCGATTTGGAAAAAGGAACATTGGGCTGACGGTTCTAGCAGTTGGGTTAGTATTGGAGCGTGCGAGGTTGTCGGGCATTAGTCAAGGGATTTAAGATTTGAGATTTGAGATTGCAGAGGGGAACTTGTTACGATCCCCTAACGTCAAAAAGTGTGGAATGTTCGATGAGCCAATTCCACCGATGAGCGACTTTATTTCCGTGTCCTGGTCTGCGGTTGTGGCGACCGTTCAAAGAGTGCAATTGCCAGCCGAAAAACTCTCTAATTATGACTTGGTGTTGCGGTGTCAGGAAGGAAATCGACCTGAGACCACTGCCTTTTCAGAACTGTTGAAGCGGTATCAGTCCCACGTAGACAGGGTTCTCTATCACTTGGCCCCTGACTGGCAAGACCGAGCAGACTTGGCTCAGGAAGTGTGGATTCGGGTCTACCGCAATATTAACCGTTTGCAAGAGCCTGTTAAATTTCGGGGCTGGCTGAGCCGCATCGCCACTAATTTGTTTTACGATGAGTTGCGGAAGCGCAAACGGGTGCGAACTCCGCTGTCGCTGGACGTACCCCGTACTCTGGAAGATGGCGAGGTTGATTGGGAAATTCCGGCAGACAGTCCGGGGCCTGATGAAGATTTGACGACTAGAGAATTTTACGACCAGTTGCGGGTGGCGATCGCAGATTTGCCGGAAGTATTCCGCACGACCATTGTTTTGAGAGAAATAGAAGGTTTAGCCTATGAGGAAATAGCCGAAATGACCGGAGTTTCTCTGGGAACTGTCAAGTCGAGAATTGCTAGAGCTCGCCAAAGATTGCAGTTGGAATTGCAAAAATATCTCGATGGTAATTAGCAAGAGTAATTTCAGAGGCGGGTTAAGAAGATTTGGTGATGTTTGCTGTGACATCAAAACTTCTATTTTAAAATATAAATAAGCAGTAAATCATTCTAATAGCGAGTGCGTGATTCCCCAATTAGAGCAAGTCGGAAATTATGAATGGTAACTTTGAATCCGATAAAAATCAGAATGTGCAGGGTGTCGGGGATTCACTCGCTGAAACTCAAGTTAACAACAATTATGCCCAGGGCAATGTAACTACTATGATGCGCGATCGCTTTGAATTGCTAAGTGCCTACCTCGACGGTGAAGTGACGGCGACAGAACGCCGGCAAGTTGAGGAGTGGCTGAAAAATGACCCCACTACGAAGCGTTTGTACTCGCGACTGCTGATGATGCAGCAGAGCTTTCAGGCAATGCCTGTGCCTGCTGCACAACAATCGGCCGAGGAGTTGGCGACGAAGGTTTTGCAGCGGGTGGAACGCAAGCCGAAACAAACTTGGATTTTGGGTGGAGGTGCGATCGCAGCTTTGTTGATTGCGGTGGTGTCCGGTGTCGGTGGCGGCCGCCAATTGTTTGCTCCTCAGTTTGCTCGATCGCCCGTTCCTGCTGAATCTGACGGTTTGATTATGGCTTTAAACGAGCCTCTGGTGGAGATGGTTAATCCCAACGATTTGATGCTTGGGGTGAATGCGCCGATCATGGATATTCCCAAAGTTGGTGTAGCAACCTCTCAAAAGTCATTGCCAAAGGCGCAGTAGAATTTCTGTTTTGATCAATAACGCAAGTTGCTAAGCTCCCTAAAAAAGGGGGCTTTTGCCGTTTTTCCCAGTTTTTCAAGGTAGGATATATCCTTTGATATTTTCCTGGCTTGGAATGACTTATTGTGGGGCGATCGCATCTTAATATCGGAGTAGGTAGCCAGTGGAATTAGAGCGGGCGATCGCACTTGTCACCAGGTTTTTTTATATTTGCGATCGGCAACAGCAATGTCTCCTCAATTTCCTGCCGCACAGCAGGAGATACATTACAACCGCTACTGAGGCAATATACCAGCAATTTATCAGGAATGAAAATTTAATAACATCAGCAATGTATCATAAAAAAATGAGTGAATATGAATAGGTTTATGTTTCGATAGATATCTCAAATATTATACCTACTTAGTTCTTTTTATGTCCCCCATGATTTTTTGATGTGAATAATTTCTGACTAACTTAATTTATGTACTACTCAGACGAAATTACTGATTAAATGCGAAAACATCATCAGTCTTTATCTGAAAAAGACCAAAGAAAATATGCAGCGATAGAAGCCGTAAAACTTGGACATGGTGGAATTTTTACATAGCCCGAGTTTTGAGAGCAGACAGGAATACAATAGCCAAGGGAATTAAGGAGTTAAAAAGTGAATCCGACACTACTTGCAATCAACAGAGGATTCGCCGACGTGGAGGAGGAGGAAGAAAAACTAGGGAGTCTGAGATACCTGATTTAAATGAGCATTTTTTAGAAGTTTTAAAAAACCACACAGCCGGAGATCCAATGTCGGAAAAAATTAAATGGACAAATCTTACCTAGAAACAAATAGTTGAAGGTCTGAAGGCTCAGGAAATAATAGTCAGTACAACAGTTGTTGAAAAACTGTTAAAAAAAACATGGATATGTGAAACGCCAAGCTCAAAAAAAAACAAACAACCGGAGTAACCAAGAATCGTAATGAACAATTTGAAAATCTTGCCAGAATTACCACCTAGTATGAGTTACAGGGAAATCCGATTGTTAGTATGGACACGAAAAAGAATGAATTTATTGGAAATCTATATCGGGCAGGAAGTCTATATACTACGGAAGCTATTACGACATTCGACCATGATTTTTGGAGTTTGGCTGAAGGAAAAGTAGTACCTCATGGAATTTATGATCTGCAACATAACCGAGGATATTTAAACCTGGGAATCAGTAAAGACACGAGTGAATTTGCTTGTGAATCGATTAAATTATGGTGGGTTAATTACGGAACACTTATCTATCCTCAAGCCGATTCAATTTTGATAAATTGCGATGGTGGTGGCAGTAATAATTCCAATCATCATATCTTTAAATCGGATTTACAAAAATTAGTTGACGAGCTAGGAATAGAAATTATAATCGCACACTATCCCCCCTATACATCGAAGTATAATCCGATTGAACATCATTTGTTTCCTCTCGTAACCAGACCCTGTCAAGGAGTAATTTTTACCAGTCTTGAGTTGGTGAAAAACCTCATGGCAAAAACTTATACTAAAACCGGGCTTTCTGTGGTAGTAAATGTGAGCGATAAAATTCATGAAACTGGTCAAAAAGTAGCTAAGGGATTTAAAGAAAAAATGAAAATTATTTTTGATGAATATCTACCAAAATGGAATTATCGTGCTGTTCCGACTATTTAGCAGACGCTAAAGTTATTAAATTTTCATTTCATTAGAAGATCAGTTACTACTGGCATTACAATATTGGCGAGAGTACCGTACCTACTTTCACATTGCTCAAACCTGGAACATCAATGAATCGACTGCGTTCCCGATCGTGAGACACGTAGAGGAAACATTGATTCGTTCAGGTCGGTTTAGCTTACCCGGAAAAAAAGCACTGCTGCAACCGGACTCAGTTTTAGAAGTAGTTGTAGTCGATGTGACCGAAAGTCCAGTCGAGCGTCCAAAAAAAAACAACGACAAGTGTTTTCCGGTAAAAAAAAGTATCATACCTTGAAGTCGCAATTAGTGGTTAATCAAAAGACGGGAGCAATTATCTGCAGAGCTTCATGGTAAAGGCAGAAGGCATGACTTTCGCTTATTCAAGAGCAATAAAGTTAGCCTAGCCAATACAATTAAGCTTTGGCGTGACAAGGGTTATCAAGGAATTGCCAAACTTCATGCCAATAGTCAGATACCTACTAAAAAGCCCAAAAGCTCTAATTTATCTCAGGTTCAACGGCAGGAAAACCGTACTCTGGCAAGCGAACGTATTATTATTGAACACGTTAATACGAGGCTGAAAATTTTTCGGATTCTGTCGGAACGTTACCGAAATCGCCGACGCAGATTTGGTTTACGCTTCTACCTGATTGCAGGCATCTATAACTATGAACTCAACCTTTTAGAATGACTTTTGTAAGAGGTCTATTATATAATTTACTTCTCTAATTGTCAATGTCAATTTTAGATCAGTTTAGCGATCGCAAACTGAGTTTGTCAAGACCCCAGCAAAAAAGAGAAAATGATCCTGACAACAACTGCAGGGCATACGGGAAAAGTCAGCCATAAATCAGGCAAAATTAACCTTTCAGAATGCCATTCTGTTGTATATCTAAAAATTCGTATTAAATAATTAGAAAGGATAGCAACATGAAAAATAGCATAAATGACCTTCCCTCCTGTGGAATAGGCATAAAACTTATTAGCAAAATTGCCGATAACCTAAGCTATACACGCACTTCTGACGAGCGAAACTGTCTATTAATTGTGAAATATTTTCATCCAGGTATAATACCACCCTAACCTCCGCCTCAATCTGGTTATTTAAAGCGGGTACTTGACTTGTGGAATGCCTTTATTTTGCGGTGGCAAAAGCAACGAAATTACCAATCTTATCAAACTTATAACCAGCAAATTAAAACAATTCACCTTCAACTCAATACTGACCTCAAGAGTGTTGTTCAAGTTTTATGGTGGGTCGAGCAGTTTTTTTAGAGTATCTACCCATTCCCGAAGCAGTTTTGCAGCAGTGCAAACTTGCTAGGATAGAAGGGTTTACAAATGCTGTTCGCCACGCTCATAAAAATCTGCCCTTGGCAACTCCTATCAACCTTAAAATAACCGTATTTAACGAACGCCTAGAAGTCAAAATTTGGGATATGGGAGAGTTTTTTGACATCCAAGCTAAGTTAATTGAAGAATTACCAGTTATTAGGAGCGAGCTGGGGTTTATGCTTGACTAAAGCTGTTCTGTAATCCCAGCTTTAAATTGACAACAAAAAGAAACTTTTTTGTTATGACTACTCATACTACTCCCAAGATTATCGTCGTGGATGATGACGCTTCCATCCGCACTCTAGTTCATCGTTTTTTAACTCAGAAATATCAAGTAGATTCGGCAGCAGATGGCGAGACCGCTTTAGAAGTGTTTGAGAAATTAAAGCCACTGTTAGTAGTTCTCGATTGGAATTTGCCGGATACTACAGGCTATCACCTCTGCCAAGAAATGCAGCGCCGTACTAATGTTTTTGTGATCATGCTAAGCAGCCGCACAGACGAAGCTGATAAACTTAAAGTCCTGTCCGCCGGTGCTGATGATTATATCTGTAAACCCTTTGGTTTGGCAGAGTTGGCAATTCGTATAGAAGTTGTGTTGAGACGGATGAGACCTGTGACTCCATCACGTATTGTATTCGATCGATTCGCGATCGATTCAGCGCGCCGGGAAGCAACACTCAACGATCGCATTATAAAGTTAACAGCCTTGGAATTTAAGATATTATATTTTTTAGCAAGTCATTCCGGTCAATCTTGGAGTCGCCAACAGCTAATCGAAAACATCCGGGGGTGGAACTGCCACGACACAGGAGAAAAGCAACTTGTTAGCGTACATATCGGTCAGATTCGCAAGAAAATGATTCAAGTTGATCCTACTGGATCGCAGTTTATTAAAACTATGCGGGGTTATGGTTACAGGTTCGATCCGCCCGTTAGCGAAGCCCTCGAAGAGGATCGCACGGCAATGGCTATTTACTAAGCTCATCGGCATTAACCACTTTATTTGGCGAAAAACCTATTTTCCCACGTGCCGTCAGGCAACCAGATGCCTCCTAGGGAACGAACGCGATCGGGTAACATGAAGTATGCCCAAGCCGTGCCTAAAGGTTTGAGGTGTCGATCGAAGATTTCGATTTCCTGCCGCTGATATTCGTTTTGTGTCGGTTCCCGCAGCAGATGATAGTCTTCAAGTCGGTCTAAATCGTCCAAAATAGCCGAGTTTGCGAAACAGAGGAGAAAACCGCAGACAGTACCATCTCCGGCCATCATCGCAGGATAGCCGATCGGCAGGGCAAAAAGTTGACCGCGGGCGATCGCGGGGCAAGCATCCACAACTTTTCCTTCGCAGTAGCGGAGGTAGTTGGACTCCCCCGGTTTGAGTGTGCCGTAGACAAAGACTTTCATCGGGTAGGGCTTAACCGCTAGTTTTTGCTAACATAGATGGCTAAGCTAATAGTTTAAGTCTCGCGGGCGATCGCGACTGCAATCTTGATAAATTTCGTTGTTTACCCTTTCTTATAATTCATGACTCTAGCAGTTAGTTTTATTGATTTTGGACTTCGTCCTTTGTACTTGAGCTCTTTTTTGCCGTCCCTGCCCCTGGACAGCTTGTTTTCGACTCAAGGGATTATGGTGATGCTGCTGGCTGCCTATGCGGGGGCGATGTGGATGTTTCTCACCAGTGCTCCGAAGGTACACACGGTGATGGTATCGGATCTCGGACAAGCGAGGGAGTTCTATGAAGGTATGCTAAACTTGCCAGTAGCAGAAGTGCCGCTGCACTACTACTACAATTACGAGCAAACTTTGGGCACAACTGGTATCGATCCGCTGTATTTGTCGCCGAATGTCGGGAGGGCAACGACCTCTCAAACGCTGGGTAATCCCGATGGTTTGTGGTATCAGTTGATGAAAAATACCCAACTGCACATCATTAGCGGGGCCGGTGCAGGGGAAAAAAATCGCCAGCGTCACGTTTGTTTCGATCGCGATTGTTTGGATCAGCTATTGATGAGGGTACAAACTCGCGGCATTAGTTATAAAATTCGCCGGGAAAAGCCTCTGAATTTTTTGGTCAAAGATTACGATGGTCGCGTCATTGAGATGGCTGAGGTTAGTAATTAAGCTGACAGGCAAAAAATTTTAGATATAGAAATCCGGTTTCTCCCAGAAAGCGGGTTTCTAAAGTTACGAGTTTGCCAGTCATTGTTGCTATGACTTCTTCGTCTCCGTTACAACTTAACTAAATCTTTAATTTCTCCCAAACATTGTTTAAAACCGAGAACTTGATTCAAGAGGTAAAGCAGATGGGACAGACAAAATTAGTCGATCAGTTTAATCAAGATGGATATGTTAAGCTCCGGGGCTTTTTTTCAGAAGCCGAGATGAGAATACTGATCGAGGATATTAAAGAAGCCGATCCGAAGCACATTGACAATAATCTGAATAAAGGAAGCTTAACTTTTCACAGTCAGCTATTCCAATACAGTGAAAAGATCCAAAACTTCATCTCTCAACCCCGACTTGTGGAACTGCTTGCACAATTCATTGGTTCAAATTTCTGGGTGCGGTGGGATCAGGCAGTAGCCAAAGGACCAGGAGCAGAAACCTTTCCTTGGCATCAGGACAATGGCTATAGCAACCTTAAGGATAATCACTATCAACTGTGGATTGCACTTACGCGAATGACCCCCGAAAATGGTGGACTGTGGTTACAACCGGGCAGTCACAAAAAACGGCTGCCGCACAAAGTTGAAGGTAACTATGCTGTGTATGATGGAACTCCTGACAGTCCACTCTTCATTGAAGCAGAAGCGGGGGATATTGTTTTGTTTTCCTCGCTGACACTTCACAGTACCACACCTAATGTTTCCCAGGAAACCCGCTGGGCTTACGTGATTGAGTACATGTCCCTCAATCACGTCGATCCTTCTATCAAACCACCCTATTTTGTGGTTGCCCGTAACGGTAAATCCCAGCCAGAGTTTGTTAATCTTCATACAGGTTTCCTGAACCCCTGGAATCATTTGAAATACGTTGGTTATCGCTGGAATCTCAAGCAAATGTGGCCAAGCAGGCTGAAACTACTTCTAAAGAGATCAGAGTTGGTAGGAAAGAAGTAATACCAATTCTTACTGTACCCTCACTAGGTGAAGCCCGAACGTACTTCGTAAGTCATTCGTATTTCACCTAGAACCCTAGAAGCATTAGGTTGATTTAACCGGATTTGATATCACTTAGTTATTACTTCAACGCCCGATCGCTCTAATTCTATATCTGTCAAAGAGACTGCTTTCCGGCTGAAAATTTGGAAGTAGAGAGAAACAAAAAACTCTTTGACTGGAAAAACGATAAAAGTCAAAGGATTAATTGTGACGATGATATTCCGCGCATCGGCTTTAGCTTGTTTGACAACTTGCTGCGCTACCCAATCTGGCGACATAATGCCGATCGGGTTTAAGTTGCTTTTAAATGGCCCTAAAATCAGTTTGCGAACGATGCAGGGCGCGTCCAGTCGCCGCAGGGTGACTAAATCTCCCAGGGCGCGCTTGCTGAGCTCGTACAGGGGACTGACAGCGGGAATTACTTCTGCTTCTGAAGTGTTGATCCAGACTTCTTTGCAAGCGATGTTTTCGTTAGTGCGGACTGTTAAGAAAAAGAGTTCCATCAGCCGCCACGCTGAAAAAGTGTTAATTTCGTAGGAGTTTGCGATCGCCTCTCCTGTTCTTTCTCCGTGTACATTAATCCCGTGATTGATGACGAGAATATCGATTTTTTCTAAAAATAGGGCTAAGTCTGCCTCTTGGCCAGCTTGCCAAGTAACGGTTTTTACAGGTAAACTTTCGCCGTCTAAATTCAAAGTAATTTCCTCATTTCCAGAGGTGAGGGCGATCACTTTTGCACCAGCTTTGTGCAGGTGTTTGAGTAGCGAACGACCTAAAGTTCCCGATGCACCGGTGACGGCTATAGTTTTGCCTTTGAGAGAAAGTGCTGTACCCATAAGTTTATCTATTAAGGTGAAAGTACCGCAATAGTAAGCATTTTGATTGTCGAAGTGATGCCGCCAGTGATAAGGCTTATTAACTAACCACTGGCCCGGGGGAGTCAGAAAATCTCCCGGTTGGTGGGTGATGTCGGTTAATTCGTCTGCGCCTTTGATGCCGCACCCGCGGGCGATCGCGCTCAACAAAAAGCCTAAAGTATAAATACAACCGGCTGCTGCACCCCAGTGGTATTGCGGCAACCGAAAATAAGCTACAACCCACAGCAACAAGCCCAAAACCATCATCGCCACACCTTCGGGTACGTCGTGACGCCAATGTGCTTGCTTGTAAATTGTCTCGCTGACGGGAGTCAAATTCGGGCGGAAAACGCGGTGATGCCAAGTGTGCAGCTTTTGCAGGGGTGCCCAATAATGGGACACGACGTGATAAAAGTCTCGTATTATTTCTGCCCAGCAGACAGAAACTATTGCCACAGCGCCGACTATCAAGTAATTTACCATGCTCGCACCAGTTTGAAATTTGAGATATTAGATATTGTCTGCTTTGAAAGATAACTCAAAATGGCTTTTATTGCTAGTCTGGGAGTTGACTCAGGCGTTTTAAAATCTGCAAAACCCGGTACAATTCATTGCCGGGATTGGAAATAACAAATTCAGCCGATCGCGCATACTGGGGAGTTTCGCCTTTAACTAACTTGACAAAATTGAAGTTAGCACCTGTAGAAATCATTCCAAAACTAGGAGTTTCAGGGTTGAGATCTGCCAGCATATATGTCAGGAGTTGGGCAAGTGCTTCGTCAGTTGAAAATGAAAGTTGTTTGGATTCAATTACTGTCACCCACAAGTTTGCTTTCATAATTAGGATATCTATTCTGCCTTCGATGATTCGGCCTTCGTCTTCCTCTTGAATGGCGATGGACTTTTCGGCTTTGACGTAAAAAGGAGACTCGTACAGACCGGCCATAAACAAAATGGGGCTGATGATTGTTAGCTTGACTGCATTTTCCAATACAGGGGAGTTGTCTACCAAGTTGAAGTATATGTCTTGGACGTGATCGAGCAACTGTTTTTCTGAGTCTGTTACTTCTGCTAAGTTTTCTTGCCATTCTCGGAAAAATTCACTGTTGCGAACTCGCTGTAAACCGAAGTTATCGATGAGATAGCGGAGGTTGATATCTCTTGCTTGAAGTTTTTGCATAATGATTAATAACGGCTGTTAGGGTTGTTAATAAGTTTAGCCGAATTGAGATTGTTAACCGCAGATGAACGCAAATGAACGCAGATGAAATTCCGAGTAAGTTAATTTGACCCAGATGTCTGTTCATTGGGATTTGCGAGCACAATTCGCTGTAAATTATTCTATTTTGGGGCCAATATACCCAATGATTATCTTTCCGGGACCTAATTCTGTGCAGAAATGGAGTCGCCAAGCTCCCGGTGTCATGCGGATGTGTAAACTGAAAATACGCTTTTTCCCGTCAAGACACTGAATATTTAGTTGCTCTCTAAGCTGCTTAAGTCTTGACTCACTCTCTGGAGATGCCTTACTAGGAAGATTATCCAAATTTAGCGCTCCGTCTGTCCAGCTTTTAGATAATTCATCAAGCTCAAATAACTTTCTGACAACTTGTCGTAACATTTTCGGATCGACAAGGCTTTCTATCTGTTGGCTGACGCGATCGCAAAATTCCAGGCTGGAGAATAACTCATCTCGACGGTTCCACAGCTCCCAACCGTCAACCACCGCTGTTTGCTGACGTTTCTTAATCCACTCAGCGTGTTCGAGAACGTGGTTTTTCTGACTAGCATGAAGAAACTCTACACTTTCTTCTATTAGCTCTCCATTCTCATCAAGTTGTATCAAATCTAAGTTGATACGACTAGCATTCCACAGCAATTCTGAATGCAGACTAATGACTAATGTTTCAAGGTAGTAAGCAACTTTAAAGCTTTCGGATTGAATACCCTGTAAACTCAACTCACAACTAGGGTCTTCAACTTTTATTTTAATCTCTATATCTGGAATATCAACGGATAAAGGAGTCTTAGTTGCAAGCGTTCTCAGAAAAGTCCGCTCGTCTTTATTAACTTCACGATCGTTAAGCCAACGAGAAAGAGGATAGTTTTCTGCCAGTGTAATAGCCAAAAAATTTTCTTTAGTACGCATTGCCTTTAATCCACAGCCTTTAGCTGCAACCATCGTCCTAATCAATTCTGCCATCCATTGTCGTGCCGTAGAAATATCAGGAGCCAGAGTCCGCCCAGACAGTTCATTAAACACCATCTCCAAATCCATCGCTTATTCTCCTTCCACCGCCGGTTTCAACAAAATCTCCAAGCTGTTGTCCCACTCATCAAAAAAACCCTTTGGCCATGAACCAATTCGTCCGTTGCGATCGATTTTTGGCGATATTACCTCAGTCACAGCTTGTCTTTCTTTTTCTTTATTGTCACGGTGGAAGTAGTGCAACTGAACATCTTTCGGGTCAATTTTGCCCCCGTGAACCGCAAGGCGAATCCCATTTAAAACATGATCGCTGTGAGTTTCTATCACAACTTGAACCCCACCGCTAGCTGCCAAAGCTAACAATTCACCCATTTTAACTTGTCCTTTCGGATGGAGATGCGCTTCAGGATTTTCAATTAAAATGATTGTACCAGGTGTTGATGCAAGTGCCGCTACAATAATCGGTAAAGTGTAGCTAATTCCAAATCCCACATTAGTTGCACGGTAAGGATTGCTATCTCCATAGGAATATTGAAAACTCATTAAATCGACATCTGATTTAGCCTCAATTTTAAGGCGCGTACCCGGACTAATTTCTCCCATCCACGCCTCAACTTGGTCTATCAACTCCATTGATTTTACTTGAACATCACCTGGTTCAATCTTTGATTTTACATCAGGATGGCTGAGACTACTATTAGGAATAACTTGACCCGCTTTCACAGAAAGAAAATGTGCAGTATATTCACCTTTAATACCGAGTTGGTCAAGCTGTCGTACTTGGTAGTCTGACATTTCATTAAATGGACGCGGCCCGATCCGTTCTGCCTGGAGGTAGTGAAAGTTCTTACCAAAAAGATTCGATTGATACACTTCTGAACTAACTTGTTCTGACTCAAGGTTCAACACATCTACCTCTTTGTCATATTTGAAACGCCATAGCCCCTTGCTGTTGTGTTCCCAAACAATATCAAAACCAATTAATTCCTCTTTTGCTCCCTCAAAAAGTGCGTCTTGAGCAGTACCAATTTTCACTAAATCCCCATTAAGCGCTAACCCTTTTTCTGGTAATAAACCCTGTTGATAAGATTGTCGCAGTAGCAGGAGCGATTGCAATACAGAAGATTTACCAGTGCTATTTATGCCAGAAAATAAAGTCAATTTTCTGAATTCTAAAAGTTGATTTGCAAAAGGTTTGAAGTTAAGCAAATTTAGTGAAGTAATCATGCCAGCACCTCGTTAATTATTTGTTCAATTTTTCTAAATCTGTACTCTATTTTGTCAGCAGCCTGAGATATAGATGCCAGAAAATCTGGATCTTTATCTACATAATAGATAAATTTTTCAATTAAATTTTGCTTTTGATTTTTCAATACAGTAATTTGTTCTTCCGTAAGTTGACTGAGAGTAACTGACCAACATTCAAACAATGCTTTGTTAATTGGATACAGCCTATTTTGATTTTGATACATTTTACGAAAAGCACTTTTACCGAAAATCTCAAACGCTGCAATCATAGATTTTTTAAATTGTTTTTCAATCATATTTAATTGTTCTTCAGGCAAATTATTTACCTTAAATAAAGCGCGACTTAAAAACACACTTCTGTTGTCATTTGTGTCATTCTTGTAATCTTGATAAGATGTAAGTGTAAAAGCGAGAAACCCCAGTATAAACTCTCTGTCATCCATCCGCATTTTACGCAATTTGCTAATATTAGTAACTTGCTGAAATTCGGGTAAAAGAGCCAACTTAGCTAAAAACTTTGTTGCCTTACCGGGGTTGAGAGCATGGCGGAGTTCTTGAGGAGACATCGGCAACCCACCTGTATTAATCCGTTTAAAAATATTATATTTAACTTCAGGAGGTGTACCTTTTCCAATCAAATAAACTGTCACCTGAGTCTCCTCTATTCGACGCTGGTATCTGCGCCCGATTTCATCATAGTTTTTGCCTTCTAAATTGATCAAGTATTCTAGTCCGCGTAACCTAAGTGTTTGATCGCTCATAAATTGCTTGAGAGCAGATAGCCGCTGCAATCCATCCACAACTAACCATTTATCTTCATTAGTTGCATCTATATAAAAAGCGGGTAATGGAATCCGAATCAGGATCGACTCAATTAGTCTGCTTTTAGCGTCATCTTTCCAGATATTTGCATGGCGCTGAAAGTCCGGTGCTAAATCGAGAGCTTCCTCATTGATTCTTCTTAATAGTTGCTCGATAGTTGGTTCTTTGGTGAAAATATTAATTTTTTCAGGGTCATATATCAGTTTGTCTGTTTCATAGGCTTCAGCATCGTTATCTTCTTCCTGTTGCATTAAATTTAGTTCATCAAGTGTCGTATCTTGGTTAGATAATTGGTTGTAGGGTTCAGGCTGATCTACCATAGGGAATACTCCTTTGTATTAATATTTATTATGATTCGGTATTGTCCTATTAAAACTTGGATAACGCTCCTAGCAGATAAGAACATTCTCAAATATTATCGCACACATTCTCTCTTGTAGAGACGCTACAAATCGCATCTCTACAAATAATCCCTCTACAATCGGCAAGTTTGCCGTGCCCTTTCATCCTCCGGTTCTTGCCACCCAAAAGCAAAATGACTCACCGCATTAATTTGTGGCGTCGCAGAGCGAATTGCCGCCATTTGAATCTCCAAAGACGGCCGATTTTTGAGAGGTTTTCCCCAATCTCCAGCAATAGCAGGAATAATTTTTGCTCCTGCAGGCGCTAAACTTACAGTCCGCTGCACCTGTGGCACAATGCAGCTTACATCGCCGCAATTTCCGTAAGACATGGCGTGGAATTCTATAGCAGCCGGAAATGTGTCCCAAGGCTGCAATCTCGAATCATATCCCCCTTGATTTATCGCTTGATTTGCAGTGGGAAAAAACACCGCTCCTACGGGAATTCCCATCCTTTGAGCTGGTTGAATTGCTACCCCCAAAAAATCTAAAATCCCTTGGACGGCGTGAGCAACGCTTAGTTTCCACAGGTCTTTTTGCAGAATGCCGGTATCGGGAAGCCGCGGTGTCGGTGTCGGTTTTGGTGTGGGAGTTGCAGGGTTTGGCTTGTTACCGGCGGGAGTTGTTGAGACCGATCTTGATGCGGCATTCTGCGTTCTTGAAGGTGAAGTTGCTACTGACATGGCCTGCGGAATTCGACCCTGCCAAAGAGGTTCTCGCTCAGTTGGATACTGTTTGACTAATGCTTGAACGTCAGTAGTATTTATAAATCCCCTAGTCAAATATCGCTGAATTAAATCTCGCCCTTGCTGATTGCTAGCCCGCTGCAAAAGAACTTGCTGCGATGCTGGGCCATAAATCCACAAGTCTTGAACTTTGGTAGCAACTGAAGCGGGTCCGATGCCCCGTAGATAGCGAATGTAGTCGAACAACATTCCTTGGGGCTTGCGCTTGACTATTTGATTTACTAACAAAGTATAGTCTTGCCGTGCTTGCGGGTTGTACGGATCGATAAAGGCTTGATTGCCCGGAACTTCTCCGAAATCCTCGTTAATTGCTGCGTATTCGCTTACTGTTAAACTTGTCTGATTTTTACCGTTGATAGCGAGGGTTTGCTGTCTGTCTGGACGCTGAGCATAGCTATAGCCAAAGTTCATGGTAAATAACCAGGCGTAGACTTTTAAACCTCGCTGTTTGCCTTTGGCGATCGCCTTTTCTAACAAGTCGTATTTCTCGTAACCGCGATTTCTCAAAACAGAAGGCCAAACCGTAGGGTTGTCTGCTGCTGGTAGCAGCACTTGACCATCGTAAAACACTTCGACATAGACTTGGTTGTAGCCTTTATTCACAACTTTGTCTAATACTCGATCGAGTTCTCCGGGTCTGACATCGCAGGGATACAAACGCAACCAAACTGCTTGGGTTTCGGGCCAAGTTTTTTGGCGGCATTCTGCTATTTCCCGCGCGTGTTTGTTCAAAATAGCAAAATATGCTTGCTGAGATTCCCGTTTTCCCGACAGCGCGGCGCGGCGCAAGTCTTCTTTTTGATTGACTTGTTCTGGGGATAATTGGCAATAGGCTGATGTTTGGGCAAAAGCTGGTTGATTTCCCATAAAGGGCCACACAAGCTGGCTGATGAAGCTACTGGTTAAAACAGCAGTTACCGCACTTAAAAAGCGTCGCTGGTGTTGAAAATTCGCAAGGCGAGTTGGTGCAATTTTCATGGGAGAGTTGAATGGGGTTTTCTAGTTTAAATTGGGTGGCGATCGCATTTTGCCGATCGCGCTCAACAAGCAGCTACAAATTTTCTACTTTTTTCGGTTGACTTAGTTATGGCACAAGTCGATCGCACAATGCAAATTCTATCTGGTGGCTATTTAAATTCAATAAGGGCGATCGGGTAAGATAAGACTCGGCGATTAAACAGTTTTGCAGTATTTTTTCCCTAAATGCTGCATAAAAAAGCGCCTAGTACAGTGGGCGCTAAAAGAAGTTGATATTTCTACTAAAAATTGTTAACACTCAAATATCAAGGATGAAAGATGAATTATTAAAATTTATCCTCGATCCTAAATGTTGAGATTAAGCTCCTCTGTTAAGAGCAGCTTCAATCTGCTGAAATTCTGACTCAAGACGCTTTTTCAATTTTTCAGGAACCGGACGGTTTGGATAGGAACTGTAATGTCCTGCCAAAGAGTTTAATGCCGTCCGCATTGTCGTGAAAGAGGCTAGCTTGGTAAGAGCGGGATCGCGGCGGTAGGCAGCAAAAAAATCGTTGATACTTGTGCGAGCCTCGGCTTGAGCGGCTGCTTTTTCCGGCGTGCCCTCTGGCAAAGTGAGCGCTGTTCTCAAGCTCTTCACTAATGCTAATGTGTCTTGGCCATAATCTCCACTCAGAGTGGCCGGAACATTGGTACAGCCCGCTACGCCGATGACAACAACTAATATCAGGGCTAACAGACGGGAAATGTAATGCTTCATAAGGGTTAGAAAAATGGAAGCGAAAGCGGCAATCAAAATTAACCTTTATCCTATCTCGAATGGAGCTAATAATGCCAATTTTTAATTTTTTTTGTGCCCTTACCATGAAACAGAAAATTTGTCAATCCAAAATCTAAAATCTAAAATCTAAAATCGATTGATTTGTCCAGCAACGACGGAGAGAATTTGGGTTTGTCGCAGCCACTGAGCATCAAAAGCGCCTAGGTGAGTTGTAGTAATCAGAGTTTGAAATCGTTCTTGAATTGTTTCTAAAAGTTGATTTTGGCGGCTCAGATCGAGTTCTGCAAGTACGTCGTCGAGCAATAGTAAAGGCGCTTCGCCGACGACTTCTTCAATAAGCTGCAGTTCGGCTAATTTTAATGCTAATACCAGAGTTCGCTGCTGACCTTGGGATGCGTATTGACGAGCTGGGGTATTGTTAATTGTAAATGTAATGTCGTCGCGGTGGGGGCCGACTAAAGTGGTTCCTTGAAACTGTTCTGCGATCGCTCTTTTTTGAATTTTCTCTAAAAATGCTTGTCGCACTCCTTCGAGATTATCTTTAGCGATAAATTCCGCCCCTACTTCAATATTAGCATCGTATTTCACATCTAAAACTTCTGCTGAACCGCTAATTGAACCGTGCCAATTTCGAGCTAAAGGCATCAAACGCTCCAAAATTCGATCGCGCCTGCGGATCACGCGAGCGCCCGCTGTCGCCAACTGCGCGTCCCACAAAGCTAATTCTGAACTGGGAATGGGGGATTGGGCATTGGGCATTGGGCATTGGGCATTGGGCATTGGGAATTCTGCGATATTTGGGTCTTCGGGAGTTTCAGATCCGATAAATCGCATTTTATCAAAACCTTCAGAAAATTCCGCTTTCCTGATTTCTTTAGAACGTTTCAACAGAGCGTTTCTCTGGCGCAAAATTTGGTTATACTGCTGCAAAATGTGAGCGTAAATCGGTTCTAATTGGATGACTAGGCGATCGATCCAATTGCGCCTTCCTTCGGGCCCGCCGCGCACTAAGTCCAAATCCAAACAAGAAAATTGCACTACATTTAAGACGCTCAAAAAGTCTAAATGGCGGCGCAGTGGTTCACCGTTGATCTTCAGTGTCCGACGCGCCCCAGAGCGAAGAGTTAAAGCTAAGTCTATCGCTCCGGTTTGACGTTCGAGTGTAGCATCAATTTGCCCGATCGGCTTTGAGTCGAGTATTAAATCGCGATCGCGCCCTACCCTGTGGCTTTTTAAGGTAGAAAGCAACTCTACCGCTTCTAACAAGTTAGATTTTCCTTGCGCGTTATTTCCTACTAAAATAGTTTTGGGAGCGTCAAACGCTACCTTTTGATCGAAATAGTTCCGAAAGTGCCGTAGGTGCAGCGTTTTTAAATACATACTATTAGTAATTGGTAATTGGTAATACAGTCATCGTGGGCTGCACAACCGGGCGCACCTTACAGGGTGGCAACCGAGCGCTTTTACTATTGCGATTTTCGCCCCTCGTTGCCCTCGCAATGACATTATAACGAAGTAATAAATGTTTTATGGTGACACAATCTCTTTAGTCTTCATAGCGATTACTTTCGCTGGATGCCAGGGGTTTTCCACCCTGGCGAATGTTCAGAATAGTGCTAATGCGAGCGCTCTAGCTAATAAGGAAACATCAACCAGTATGCCTTAGCCATTATTAATACCAATTCTCCAAAATTATGCTACAGTATTTAGTGCCGATAGAATATAATCCCATCCCGTGATAGATGCGAT